>JANJTG010000048.1 GCA_024711265.1 Bdellovibrio sp.
CAAGATCCGAGGCGATGAGATTCCATTGATTGCGCGGGTCATTTTAGTCGTCGACACCTACGATGCGATGTCGCAGACCCGAGCTTACCGTAAAGGTTTGTCCGACGAAACGGTCTATGCGGAGCTTAAAAGGTGTGCCGGGACGCAGTTCGATTCACAACTTGTGAAGACCTTCCTGGAAGTTCATGGCTCTTGGAAAAAACAAGAGACCGATCAAGAAACTCTTCACCATCTTATCAAACGGGTCGCTTAGTATAAATCGATGAAAAAGGCTTGTTAAAACAGAGGTCGGCAAAGTGCCAGAGCGCCTTTTTGTCCGACCTGATGTCTGTTATTTAACTCGGTTGGTGCTTTCAAAAATCTTATCTGCCGAAGCCGCCACAAAGCCCTGATAAAGCTTTCCATTTGCCAAGGGATAGCGTTTCGCGAATTCGTAATAACATCCGGGAATACTGTGAGTTCCATCATCAAATGACACGGGAATCTCAGAAGCCATCGTGGAACTTTGTTCCAGATAGTCCGTGGGTGTTCCTTTGATTTCTCCGCCGGATTTATTCAAAGTGTAGCCCTTGCTTTTTACAAATTCGTTCAGAGTATGAATGTCGTTAAACTTTTTAAGATTGTTTATGTTCACCGTAAAATGATTGGGTCTGAAGCCATAAGCAGCCACCCATGAGGCATATTCGCTTTCTTTAGCGAGTTCCGAATAAAGAGCATAAGTCATTTTCCAAGGACGGCCAGCCATGGCAAAAGCTTCGTTTTGAATCATTGAATCGGGGATTTGATCCACCAATTTATTGACGGTTTCGCGAACGAAGGGAGAAACCTTTTCAAGTTCCAATTCACTGATAAAGATTTTCGGCATTTTTTCGTTGGGGTGTTCGTAGTGCTTTGCATAGAGCTTTTTCTCTACAAAAGTATAGTCGCCCTTTTCAACGTAGCCGTATTTTTTAAAATGTTGAGCCAGGGATTCAATCCCAAGGCGAGGATGATTAAAAGTGCGAAGGGCAATGTGGTCATTGAGGACCGTTTCTCCTTCAGACGTAAAAATGTCATAAATGCGTTTTGCCGCAGGGTTGAGTTGGCAGTAGTCTGCCCACATTTTTTCCAGTAGAGTTTCAAGACTCATCATAGGCTGTTCTCCTCATCAGCGAAGGTTACCGCTCTTGAAGAGGGGGTGCAACGCCCCATCTATGGCTTTGAGCGTTATGCATTGGAGTGCGACGATAATTCGCCAAGAATGGAGTTTATGAGCTCACTTCCTGAGATTCAACAAATTGAAAAAAGAATTCAGACGTTGGGAGCCTTGGCACGTTCTGAGGTTCTGGCCTACAGTGAGCTGGGATCACTGCGTTTTCCGATTTATAAAATTAGTTTCGGCAGTGAAGATCCGCAAGCTCCCGTTTTGGGTTTTATTGGTGGCGTGCATGGGTTAGAGCGTATCGGTGCTCAGGTCTGTGTGGCGTTGATGAATTCGCTTTCTGAGTTGGCTCTGTGGGATGAGACTCTGCAAAGAACTTTGCAAAAGGTGCGTATCTTTTTTATTCCCACGGTGAATCCGGTTGGAATCTACAAGAAAACACGAAGCAACCCTCAAGGTGTGGATCTGATGCGAAACGCTCCTGTCGAAGCGGAAAATCCCGCGCGGTGGATCGGCGGACATCGTTTCAGTAATCAGATTCCGTGGTATCGGGGGCCATTGGGGGCCGCGATGGAAGTCGAGGCACAGGCTTTGGTTTCGGCTGTGGAAAAAGAGATCGCGCACAGTTCTTTGGCGATCACCGTCGACGTGCATTCCGGATTTGGATTTCAAGATCGTCTGTGGTTTCCCTATGCGAAAACGGTGAAGCCGTTTCCAGATCTTCCGCTGATGTACTCGTTGAAAGAGCTGTTGGATCGCACCTATCCTCATCATTTTTATCGCGTCGAACCGCAGGCGCAAAGTTATACGACTCACGGAGATCTGTGGGATTATCTCTATGATCAACATTTGGAGCACGATCGGCAAAATAAATATTTGCCCTTGTGTTTGGAAATGGGCTCGTGGATGTGGGTGAAAAAAAATCCTTGGCAAATCTTCCGAGCTGAGGGGCCCTTCAATCCGTTGATAGGACATCGTCATCAAAGGACTCTTCGCCGCCACAATACGCTGATGGAGTTTCTCATTCGAGCCGTGGCGTCTTCACCGTCTTGGGCGCAATTTCCGAAGGCGAAGGAAGAGGAACTTAATAGAAAAGCAAAGGAGTTGTGGTATGACCCCGTCTAAAAAATGGATTCTGCTGCGGGGCTTGGCCCGAGGAGTAGGGCATTGGGGCTCTTTTGTTGATAAAATGAAAGCGCACTTTCCGCAGGATCAGTTTGAACTGATAGATCTTCCGGGCAATGGATCTCGCTATAAAGAAAAGAGTCCTATCAAGATTTCTGATTACGTTAAGGATTTACGAAGTCATTCTGAGTTCGTGAAGTCCGGTGAGCCCTTTCATATTTTGTCGGTATCGTTGGGGGCCATGATCACAGTGGAGTGGATGCGCGAGTTCCCTCACGAAGTGCAGAAGGCGTTTTTAGTTTGTACAAGTTCGTCAGGATATTCTCCTTTTTATCATCGCTTTCAACCGGCCAATGTTTTGAAATCCACGTGTCTTTTGTGGGCCCAAGATGAAGTTCAGTGGGAAAAGACCATTTTGGAAATGATCACCAACAGCCGTGAGCGTCGGGATGCCGAGCTGCTTTCTTTGGTGACCTATACCAAAGGGCATCCTGTGAAAATGGAGAATATTCTTCGCCAGATGATCGCGGCCTCGAAATATCGCTTTCCTCATGAAGCCCCCGGAGACGTGCGTTTGATTGGAAGCCACGGGGATCGCCTGGTGTCGCCGGACTGCACACTTCAAATTGCCAAGGGGTGGGGTTTAAAGCCCGTGATGCACCCCTGGGCGGGGCACGATATCCCCATTGATGACCCTCAGTGGCTGCTGGAGCACTTACTCTAAAACCCCCGTTCCCTGGTAAATTTTTAGGGGTAAGTTTTTCAATAGAAGTGACGTTTTTTTACCACCAAACCTCATATAATTGAGATGGAGCCTACCAACGCAAGGCTCCGTTGACTCCCAAGTCCTTTTCTTATTCTCTATGAGCTGGACTTTTATCCAGAGGAAAATGTGAGGGGAAAAACCTACATTGCCGCGGTGCTTGCAAGCATGGCGGTGACCACAAAAGCAAAAACTCAATCTTTAAGTTTGAAGGACCTTCAAGCTCAAGGGGTGAGCTCCATTGAAGAGCCGAAGAGTTCTTCACCGGCGCAAGTCTATGGTCAAATCCGGATGGAAGGGATGCAGTATTTTACGCCCATCCCCGAGTCGCCTCAATTGACGTACAGTCAGCTTCTTTCCGCGCGCCTCTCGGCTCTTAAAGAAACCTCTTTGCTGGATCTTGCGGCTGACATCTCGGGAGGAACTTTTTTCTCACGGGGCCAATCTCATTTTGTGGTTCATGAAGCGTACTTGGCTTCGCATGGTATGGGCTCGTTCCGGGGCTTTTTAGGGCGAAAGAAGAAGGACTGGAGTGAGCTGGATCGTCGTTGGCAGTTGGGTTTGTGGCAGCCGAATTTTGCGATCGATGCGCTTCGCCCTGAAGAGCAGGGATTGTCGGGCTTATTTTTGGATTATAACACTGAAGGCTGGGAGCTTTTGGGGTTTGCGACTCCGATGTTTATCCCCAGCATGGGGCCGGACATTCGCGAAGAGGGCGGGGGGCTTGTGGCGGACAGCCGATGGTACCGTGCTCCTTCGCGCGATTATGACTTCAATAACCGCATTAACAACATCCGCTACGAGTTGGATATTCCCGAGACCGCGAAACTTGTCGGCAATGGGGGCGTGGCCTTCATGGGAAGATTGGGCAACAAAGAAAAAGGCCCTTGGGTTGTGACTAGTGCCGGTTATCTTCCGGTGAACGAGCTGATTCTTAAGCGCAAAAACTTTAAAGACGTTTCGGAAGACAAGGTGGACGTGACAGTTTCACCTGATGTGACCTATCACAGTATTTACTCCATGGACATGGGATACTCTTTTTCCAACCTTAAAGCTTCCATTTCTTATTTGCAGGATGATCCTCGCGAGAAGTTGCCGGAAACAGAATGGTCTATTCAGCGCCTGAATCCGATTCAAGCCTATGCGGCGGCTTTTGATTTTTCTCTTTCAAATATTTGGACCAAAACGTTGGCCTTTCAGTTGGAGTATCTGAAGGTCGATGGCGGCGGCATTGTGGATGTTCTGGCCAACGGGACGCCGGATGATTTTACTCTTTTCGATAAACGTCTGAAGTTCACCAATGCCTTATCGTTCCGAGTGGAAGGGCAGTTGGCGAGTTTTTTCCGTCGTCCTTTTGTAACTAGATTTAAATATCTTTATGACTACGATCAAAGAGGTTCGCTGTTGAACACCGAATTCCTCTATTATCCAAGTCAAAAGTGGGCCGTGGTCATGGGTGGAGACATTTTGGGCGTGCAGGATGAGTCCTACAACGCCTCCAGTTTCCTCAATCAATATCGTGCGAATGACCGGGTCTACGGAGGCATGACTTATGTTTTCTAGATTCGACTTTAAAAAATCTTTTGTTGTAGTGGCTCTTTCTTTGGTGGGGCTGACGGGCTGTGATACCAAGGTGGGGGAAGAACCGCCTCCGCCAAGCAGTCAGGAGTTCAGTGGGACTCAGTGTCTTTCTGACATGAAGCCCGTGGTGGAGTCCTTCATTAAGGGAACGGCTAAAAACGACGAACTTGAAAATAGCTGGAATTGCGTGACCGGCGCCGTTGAGAAATTTAAGCGTTATGTGCGTGGTCGTACGGCAGATCGTTACACGTCCCAAGAGTTGGCCACTTTTCTTGAAAGCAACTTCTTAGATAAATCAAAAAATCAAAAGATCTCTACAGGATTGCAGACAGAGTTCATGAAACTGAAGCAGCTCTTTATCGGTGGAAGTCGAGAGCATATTACTCGATCTGAAATCGATAAGTTGCTGGTGTTGTTTCAAAACTTCCGCGAGATGACCATTCGCTTGAATCCCTACATGAAGGTTCTTTCATTGAATTGGACCGTGTCTGAGGCAAGCAGTTTGCAAAGTGATATTCGCTATTTTGAGGCAGCCAACAAAGAGATCCAAGTGGCCGCTCGCAACCTGGCGTCGCTGGTGGAAGAAAATGGACAGGGATATAAACTTTCTGATTTTGCTGTTTTGATGGAAGAAATGGGGAATTTCTTTGGAGAGAAATGGGAATTCCCGAATGTCATCAAAAAGTACATGCCCATTGCAAAGAAGGTGAAAAAGGCCCTGGCGGGAGGCGATGAAAACACAATCGCTCCGAGTGAGTGGGGCCGTTTTTCATTGCTGGGCGCGCGAGGTTATGTTCAGTATTTGCGTTACTATTATTTTATCAAGTCTGTTCCTGAAACAGGAACGGGTTATCGCCTGTCGTACCTGTCCCGTACGGTCGAAGACGTTCTTTCGGTCTTTCAGGATCTTGTGGCGGAAAAACCCGAAGGCGTGGTGTCTCGTGATGAGGTCACCGATTTGTTAAAAACCCTGCAGGTGGTTTGGCCTGACTTCAAGGTTTCAAACAATCTTGTTTTTGAAGCGATGAAGGTGAAGCAACTTTTCTTTGGTGGCAGCGTTGATTCTTTTACGACCACCGATTTTGAGACCGCTCGCTTAAAAGTCAGTCGTATTAAAATTCTTATTGAAAGATTCTTACCCTATTATTCAATCTATGGACGCGAGTGGGAGCCGGAAATCTATTCTCCCGAAGAGGCTCAAAAACTATTCCTTGAGTCACAGTTTGTTTTGGAAGCTACAGTCCGAGAAGCCGGGGTTCTGTTCGAGGGATCTTATGATCTCAATGACGTTGTCAGTCTGATTCGTGAGATTGAGTCTCTTTACCCTCCGCATGGGGAAAGTTGGGCTGACAAAGTGAAGAAATATCTTCCTTTGATCGTGGATTCCAAAAATATGATTTTAGGTGGCAATGACTCTTCGCTCAGGAAGGGGAATTGGAGTGTTTTACTGGGGTTTGCGGCCCGCTTCTATACGGACTTTCTGTATTATGACTACTTCTTGAAAGAGAAGGCTTATGAACAGCCTTTAGTTATCAGTTACCTGTCGGTATTCTCCAATCAAAGTTTTAATATTTTGCGAGACCTCTTGGTTCAGAAGAAAGACAATCAGTTTTCCAAGGCCGAGCTTAATAAAATCGTTCGTCATTTGTTAAAGTTGGAACTTCTTCCTAAGGGACTTAAAGCCGAATCCATCGATCGTCTTTTGGGGCTGGTTCTAAATAACTTGATGGTTCCTCCTGAAAAGCGCATTGATGGATATGTGCCTAATGCCCTGAACATGACCTCCATTGAAGTTGTTCGCAATGAACTTCAGGTGTGGTTGGATACGGAACTTTTCATTGCGCGTTTGACAGAAAACTGGCAGCCCACAGAAGGGCTTAATACGCTCAATCTTATCGAGATTCTTAAGAAGTCTCAGAACGCTCCGAACTCCACGGAACATTTGGAGGCGGGACTTCGGGAGTTGCTTTTGTCGGTGCAAAGCCCCGTGCCGGTCACGATTGATAACGAGGGTCGTGTTATCATCTCCAATAAGTTTGATCACCTTTACACCCAGAAAAGTCTTCGTCGTTTGAATATCAATAGAGGTTTGTCTCGCTTCCTGTTGCGTTCTTTTGTGACGGACAAGGCCCGTGTCGCCAATTACTCCGGTGCGACCCTTGAGGAAGTGAATGGGGCCTTTATGGAAGTGCGACCTATTTTGGTTGAACTGGATCTCATTGAATCGAAAAACGTCAGTTTTGCCTCTTCGCGTTTCCGCGAGGCCAATATCTTTACACCTCACTCTGACGGAAATATTTTGGCGTCTTATGCGGAAGTCACCGATCTTGTAGGTTTGATTTGGTCCGGTGTTCATATCAACACCTTATTAAGAAAAGAGTTGGTTCGGGTCTGCTTTAATGGACGAGACGATGTGAAAGACACTGAGACGGTGACTTTGAGTTGTGCGCGAGCTTCCTATAAGGATGCGATGCCACAGGTGATGTCGGCCACTCCCGAGTATGTTCGGTTTATGAAGACGGCCAGCAAAGATGAGTGGGCGTTGTACATGAACAACGTTTTTAAGGCCGCAGGGTATGTCCCGAACAGTAAAAACATAGCTCGCCTTGAAGAAATCGCTCTGACCCCGCACGTGATCCAGTACATCGAGATGGTTTTTGCTCGATTTGATAAGAACAAGGACGGCTTTATTTCCACGACGGAGTCCTTAAAAGCGTTTCCGGCTTTTAAAGGGATTTTGTTAGAGCTGGCGAAAGATCAGATTCAAAAGGGAACTTTGAAAGAGTCAGATCTTTTGGATCTCTTCACCTACATTCTTCGTTACGGGAAGCCTCCAGAGACAGTGAAAGAGAAAATTCTTTTTGTGTTGAAGTGGAGAGGGAAATCTGAAAATTGGGATGTTTGGGCGGATCGTTTGCAGTTGTCTGAAATCTTGGGATATATCGCGGATCAGGTCAATAAGAGCGCCAAAGCCATCAAGGCCATGCCGGAAGGCTCTGTTAGTCCAGAACCTTCTGAGACTCCAGACGGGCCGCTGACACAGTCGAGTTTTGAATAATCAAACCAACATAGGGGCCGGCGCCTTTTTGAGT
>JANJTG010000397.1 GCA_024711265.1 Bdellovibrio sp.
GGGCAGGCCCAAGGCATCGCCGAGTTCGCCCACATGGTGCGCAACGCGGAAAAGCCCGTCACTGCCTACGTCGACGGCACCGCCGCCAGCGCCGCCTACTGGATCGCCGCCGCCGCCGGCCGCATCGTGATGAGCAAGACCGCAATGGTCGGCTCCATCGGCGCCGTGGTCTCGATCAACGCCGAGAAGCGTGACGGCGCCGTCGAGATCGTCAGCAGCCAGTCTCCCAAGAAGCGCCCCGACGTCACTACCGAGGCCGGGCGCGGACAGATCCAGTCGCTGATCGACGCGCTCGCGCAGGTCTTCATCGAAGACGTCGCGCAATACCGCGGCGTCAGCACCGACGACGTCATCGCCCGCTTCGGCGGCGGCGATGTCTTCCTCGCATCAGAAGCAGTTGCCCGCGGAATGGCTGACGAAGTCGGCACCTTCGAGGGCTTGATTGCCGGCTTGTCCGGTGCAACCGCCAGTAAAGGAGCCCCCTTCATGGCAGAGAATCAAGGCGCCCCGGCCGCCCAACAGCCGGAGATCACCCGCGACTACCTCGCGGCCCACCACGCGGACATCGTCTGCGGCATCCAGGCCGAAGCCACCGCCGCCGAACGCGCCCGCGTCCTCGGCATCCAGGCTGCCGCCATCCCCGGTCACGACAAGCTGGTCGCGCAGCTCATCGACGACGGCGTCAGCATCGAAGCCGCCTCGCTGCGCATCCTGCAGGCCGAGAAAGCCAACCTGCAAGGCCGTGCCGACGCCATGCGCGCCGACGCGCCCGCGCCCGTCCCGCACGCTGCCGCCCCGGCCGACGAAGATGCCAGCCAGGACGACGACCTGCCCGTCGAAGAGCGCGCCAAGGCCGACTGGGACAAGTCCAAGTCGCTCCGCGCCGAGTTCGGCACCCTGGGAGCCTACACCGCCTACCTCAAAGCCACCGCCAACGGCCGCGCCCGCGTCCTGGGCAAGTAAGGAGACCGCGTCATGACCACCCTGACCAAAGACACCCAGCGCGCCTACCAGCTCGGTGAGCTGGAAGACTACCCCGTCGTCGCCGCCGACATCATCTACGAAGGCGCCGCCGTCGGCGAAAACGACGCCGGCTACGCGCAACCGCTGGTCGCCGGCGAGCGCTTCCTCGGCTTCGCGCAACGCTGCGCCGACAACTCGGCCGGCGCTGCGGGCGCCATCAACGTCACCGTCCGCACCCGTGGCCGCGTGCAGCTGCCGATCGCCAGCATCGCCATCACCGCGAACGACCGCCCCGCGGTCTACGCCTCCGACGACGACACCTTCACGCTCACCGCGCTGAACAACAGCCTCATCGGCTACGTCAGCCGCTGGGTCGAGACCGGCGTCGCCATCGTCGAATTCGATGCCGCCCTCGTTGGCGCGGCGCTCCAC
>JANJTG010000403.1 GCA_024711265.1 Bdellovibrio sp.
GATCTTCGCCAAAATATTTACGTGAAAGTTCGATCAGTTTTAAAAGACATTTGCCGTACTCAGCCCCTTCGTCTTCAGGAGTTCGAGGTGCTTTCTGGCCTTCTTTCCCAAGAGGTGGAGCAAAGCCCAGGGTTTCCCCTAATTGCCACATCATCCACGGACGAGCCGCAAGTCCTCGTCCCGCCATCGCCATGTCGCAGCCGGTTTCTTGAAGCATCAACAAGGCATCTTCCGCCGTCTGAATATCCCCATTACCAATAATTGGAAAATCCACAGCGCGATGAAGTTGTTTGATCTGCTCCCAGTCGGCAGAGCCTCGTCTTTTTTGAGCCGCCGTACGCGGATGCAGACACACCCAACTGGCCCCCGAATTACGCAATCCCATAACAAAATTCAGAAGCTCATCGAATTCTTTGGTGCTCCCCACGGCGCGGATCTTCACACTGACTGGGATCGAGGAGTTTTTAACGGTCATTTTGACGACTTCCGCCGCATAACTAGGATCGCCCATCAACGCGACACCATAATTGTGCTTCAAAGCTTTCTGCACAGGACATCCCATGTTGATATCAATGGCTTCAGCTCCCCACTCAATCAAACGTTTTACGCTTTCCGCGATAGGGACTTCTTCATTGCCAAGAATTTGAGGAACCAAACCTGTTTCATGAGGCGCTCTCAGAGTTTCTGGGGTCTTTTCGAGATTTTCAGAGGGAATACGACGAGAGTTCAACATCTCTGTCGGCCAAATGGTGAAGGCTTCTTGTGGCAGATACTCCCGCATCAACTCACGTAAAGCAACGTGCGTAAGACCCACCATTGGCGCTAAGCACAGGGGAAAATTCACCTTTCCATTTAAAATTGGGCGGTGTAATCCCGCAGCCCCCATTTGTTTCATGGGGGCGAAGCTATCACCGATTCATTCTATTGTCGACCAGTTCTTGGACGACACCCGGTTCAGAAAGAGTGGTCGTATCGCCCAGCTGCTCTGGGTGGTTCTCGGCGATTTTACGCAGAATCCGACGCATGATTTTTCCCGAGCGTGTTTTCGGAAGCCTTGTTGCCCACTGAATTAAATCCGGTGTGGCAATAGGCCCAATTTCTTTGCGCACGGTTTGAATCAGCTCTTTGCGAAGCTCTTCACTGGCCACTTCTCCTGATTTCAAAGTCACAAAGGCATAAATTCCTTGTCCCTTGATATCATGAGGATAACCCACAACGGCCGCCTCAGCGACCTTGTGATGAGCCACCAAAGCCGACTCAATTTCAGCGGTTCCAAGGCGATGTCCTGATACATTGATCACATCATCCACACGTCCTGTGATCCAATAATAACCATCTTGATCACGACGACAACCGTCGCCCGTGAAATAGTAGCCGGGATAGTTCGAGAAATACGTGTCTTCAAACCGTTTATGATCACCATAGATCGTGCGCGCTTGTCCTGGCCAAGAGTCGGCAATCACCAAAACTCCATCCGCTGGGCCTGTAATCTCTTGTCCTTCATTGGTCAGAATCTTTGGTTGTATTCCAAAAAACGGTAACGTCGCGGACCCTGGCTTTTGTGCAATCGCACCCGGCAGCGGCGTGATAAGAATTCCTCCCGTTTCCGTCTGCCACCACGTATCCACGAT
>JANJTG010000404.1 GCA_024711265.1 Bdellovibrio sp.
CGCCCGGGTCGATTACTTCAACCTGAGTGCCGGCGTCGTCGCCCTGCACCGGGGCTACAAGATCTGAACCTGGAGACCACCCACCGATGAAACACCTCTTCCTGACCCTGATCGTCGCCATCCTCTCGTTCGGTTTCGCCCTCCCCGAGGCCGAAGCCAAGCGCCTCGGCGGCGGCAGCAGCTTCGGCATGAAGCGCGAGGCCACCCCGACCACGCAACCGCGCCAACCGGCCGCGGCCCCGCAGCAGAGCCCCGCCGGGGCCACGCCCGCCGCCCAGCCGAAGCGCTCGTGGATGGGCCCGATCGCCGGCCTGGCCGCCGGCCTCGGCCTCGCCGCGCTGTTCTCGCACCTGGGAATGGGTGAAGGCTTCGCCAACTTCGTCATGATCCTGCTGCTGGCCGCCGCTGCCTTCTTCGTCTTCCGCCTGATCTTCCGTCGCGGCACCGCCGCCAAACAGGGGCAGGGCCTGCAGTACGCCGGCGCGCCGGGCAATGCCGCGGGCGGCGTGCGCCCGTTCGAGGCCCAACAGGCTTTCGGCGGCAGCGCACAACCCGCCGCGGAGAGTTCCGGACTCGCCAAAGCCATCGCCTCCGGCTTCGATGTCGACGGTTTCGCCCGCCAGGCCAAGCTCAACTTCATCCGTCTGCAGGCGGCCAACGACAGCGCCAACCTCGACGATCTGCGCGAGTTCACCACGCCCGAAGTCTTCGCCGAGCTGTGCATGCAACTCAACGAGCGCGGCGCCGCCGCCCAGCGCACCGATGTCGTCGAGCTCAACGCCGAAGTGATCGACGTCGCCGAAGAAGATCAGCGCTATATCGTCAGCGTGCGCTTCAGCGGCCTGCTGCGCGAGGAGGCCGACGCCGCGCCGGCAGCCTTCGACGAAATCTGGCACCTGACCAAAGCCGCCAGCGGCAGCGGCGGCTGGCGGATCGCCGGCATCCAGCAAGCCGGCTGAACGCCACCGTCCCCCTCAGGAGGCCATCGCGCCTCCTTTTTTCTGCCCGCCACCATGCTGTCCAGCCTCTTCCTGTCCGCCACCAACCATCTCCTGGCCCAGTCCGGCTGGGCGCGGACGCGCCTGCGTCCGCACGCCGGTCGCAGCGCACGCCTGGTCCTCGCCCCCTTCGCGGAAATCCGCTTTTCGGTCAGCGCCGACGGCCACCTCGCCGAACACACAAGCGCAGAGGCCCCCGAAGTCAGCCTGCACCTGGCAGTCGCCGAGTTGCCCCGGCTGCTGGTCGATGGCCTGGAAACAGCGATGCGCCACGTGCGCATCGAAGGCAACGCGGAATTCGCCGAGGCCCTCGGCTTCGTGTTCCGTCACCTGCGCTGGGACGCCGAGGAAGACCTGGCGCGCATTTTCGGCGACATCGCCGCCCATCGCATGGTCGCAGGCGGGCAGCGGATCGTCGGCGAAGCGCAGCGCACGGCCACCCGCCTATCGGGCAGCGTGGCCGAATATCTCACCGAAGAAGCGCCTCTGCTGGTGTCCCGCCACGCCCTCCCCACGTTCGCACAGGAGCTGATCGCCGTGCGCGACGGCGTCGCCCGCCTCGACAAGCGCATCGCCCGGCTCGAAAAATCGGTCTGAAGCTTGGCGGACGCGCGGGCGGCGGGAGAACGCTGCTTTCCCCGCCCCGTTCGCGCACGGGAGCCGTTCTTCCAGTCAAGGAGCGCATTTCAGGCGCCGGCGGTAAAAACGGCGGACAACAAAAAAGCAGCTCGGCGAGCTGCTTTTTTGTTGTTGCCACCCCGCTGCGGAGCGGAGCGTGCGCTCAGTGGCCGCGCTTGCGCAGACGCTGGATCGCCGCAAGTTGCGCCACCGCTTCCATGAGCTCGGCCTGAGCCTTGGCATAGTCCAGGCGTGCGCTCTGGTTGGCCATGGCCTCCTCGGCCTTGCGCTTGGCTTCGAGCGCCTTTGCTTCGTCCAGATCCTTGCCCCGGATCGCGGTGTCGGCGAGCACCGTCACCAGACCCGGTTGCACT
>JANJTG010000325.1 GCA_024711265.1 Bdellovibrio sp.
CTTTTGGATGTCTGGGAAGATATTAAAAATAAGTTTTATCTTGGGACGACGTTGGAGTTTCATCCCGACAATCAGTTTTCAACTCGAGTGGGTTTGTTTGCGCCGACAGAAGAGTGCCCGGTTCGTAAGAAGCTCATTCAAGGTGAAGTACACGATCTGAACTGCTGGTCTTTGGGTGGGGTCTCTACTCATGCGGGGCTTTTTGGCAGTATCGATGATGTGGGTTGGTTCTCGCTGCATTTACGTTCGCAGCTCATGGGAATTGCTCGCTATTCTATCCGCCAAAAGACGGCACAGCTTTTCGCGAAAAGAGCTTTGCCGGAAGGGAAAGGGGACTGGGCAATGGGATATATGATGCCCACTCCGGGATCGGCAAGCTGTGGAACTTATTTCTCTTTAGACTCTATTGGGCACACGGGCTTTACGGGGACTTCCGTGTGGTATGACCCTAAGATGGATATGAGTGTGATTATTTTGTCCAATCGGGTCTTGTATGGTTCTGAGAATAAAGCCTTTGGAAAATTACGTCCTGAGATACATAATTGGATTGTTGAAAATTACCGACGCAGTGGGGTTTAAATGGAATTAAAACCGGGAAGTCATATTCACTTGATGGGGATTTGCGGAACAGCGATGGCCTCGATGGCGGGGCTTTTAAAGGATCGTGGATTTAAGATTACGGGAAGTGACTTGAATCCCTATCCTCCGATGTCAACTCAACTTGAAAGTTTGGGAATTCCTATCATGAAAGGATACAAGGCGGAAAACCTTCATCCTCGTCCTGATTTCGTGATCGTGGGCAATGTGATTTCTGCCAATAATGAAGAAGCCCAAGAGCTCATGAAGTTGGGTGTTCCTTATACGTCGTTACCCAAAGCGATGGGTGAATTCATTATCGAAAAACGTGAAAGTGTCGTTATTTCAGGAACGCATGGAAAAACCACGACCACCTCGATGATGTCTTGGGTTGCGGAAACTCAAGGAGTAAAGCCGGGGTTTCTTATCGGTGGAATTCCTAAAAATTTTTCCCAGTCTTTTAAAAATCCCGAGGGGAACTATTTTGTTATTGAAGGCGATGAATATGATACGGCCTTTTTTGATAAAGTTCCCAAGTTTGTCCACTATCGGCCTAAACATGTGATCCTAACGTCTGTGGAGTTTGATCACGCGGACATCTATAAAGACCTGCAAGCTGTTAAAGACTCTTTTGCTCGCCTGATGAATCTGATTCCTGAAAATGGAACTTTGATTGCCTGTGGTGAAGATGCCAATGTTTTGGAGTTAAGAAAGCTTGCGAAATGTAAAAACTCGTTCACTTATGGGTTTAAAGCAGATTGTGATTTCCGCGCGAAGGTTCTGTTTCAAGATCAAAATGGCGTTGGTTTTGAAGTTCATCATAAGGGTGAAATCTTAGGCCCTTATGCGATGCAGATTACTGGCGACTACAATATTCTTAACGCGACGGCGGTTGTCGCAATGTCAAAATGTCTTGGTTTTTCGGAAAACAAAATCCAACGAGCGCTGGAGTCCTTTGAAGGGGTAAAACGTCGCCAAGAAATCTTGGGTGAGCCTAATGGTATTTTGGTGATCGAGGATTTTGCCCATCATCCGACAGCGGTCCGCGAAACGGTGAAGGGAATTCAAAAAAAGTATCCTGGGCGCAAGGTATTTTCGGTCTTTGAGCCGCGAAGTGCGACGTCTCGTCGTAAGGTCTTTCAAAAAGACTATGTCGAGGCTTTTAAAGGTTCCCACGAAGTTCTTTTAGCAAAAGCTTTTGATCAATCTAAAATTGATGAAGAGAATCGATTTTCTTCTCACGAGTTGGTTGATGATCTTAAAAAATCCGGCGTCGCCGCTGAGGATTTTGATGGCGCAGATCAGATTGTAACCGCTCTCAAAGCAAGAGCACATCGTGGTGACGTTATTCTCATAATGAGTAACGGTGGTTTTGATGGAATCTATACGAAGCTGATGTCCACTCTGTCGTCGTAAGCAGGGAGGACGATGGATATTTTGACCACAATATCGTGGTTAAAATATCTAAGCTGTCTCAAAATTGAACAAGATAAGATCAAGAGAAAGAGTCTGTAAACCGAAAAGAAGCTAGATGAAAAGTCTGGCTTTCTTTTTTTCCTTTTGGGGATTCATTGCTTTAATGGGTTGCACGCAGGTGGAACCCGTGGTCAGTGCTTTGGGATATCGATTTTCCTTTTCTGGGAAAGTAAAGTCTTTATCTGCGGATACTCAAGGGAACGTTCTTATCAATGCCACAAATGCGACGCAAGGTCTGATTATTGATTTTACCTGTGATACCCATGTTAAAAGTCTTGAGGTTCAAAAAGGGGAGCAATGGGTTATGTTGTCTTCGTTTGTCGATTCTGCTTATTCAGAAAATGATCTGGATTGCAGCGATGGGAAGGCTTCTGTAAAAATCCTGAATCTGGGGGATCCTTTGAGTGAAGGCCCTACCGCGATCACGAATAAATTTACACTTTCATTTCGCGGAGCCATGAACGGCTTTACTACGGAAAGTTTTTCTCTAAACTATTTCTATGACCCGGTTGTGCCTAGTATGACCTTAGCCTCGACCAGTTATTCAGTAGCTCCCAATGACCAGAGTGTGTTGCTTTCCGGGACGTGCAGTGAAAACAGTGAAAGTCTTGAGGTGTCAGGGGACTTTAGCGGTAAAACAAGTTGTGTGGCTGGTTTCTGGAGTCTTTTGTTGGATACGTCGTCTCGTCCAGAAAATGGAACCTTCAATTTTGAAGTTGAACACGTAGATTTTGTTGGGAACAAGTCTGCAAAACATTCTGCAGCCATTGTGAAGGCAGGCTTTCCAAGTCTGACGGTGTCTTCTCCCACGGCGACTACTTTTGTAAATGGTTCTAATAGTGGAACTTTTCCGGTGTCGGGAACCTGTTCTGAGTCCGGGCGTGCTGTTGATGTCTCATGGGGAGCGGGGTCTTCTCAGTTCTTATGTTCTTCCGGAGTGTGGAGTGGTTCTGTGAATCTGACCTCACTGCCTGATGGTTCGGTGACATTCCGTTTTAATCATTCAAGCGGAACTTACGCTGCGATGGAAAGACAAGTCACAGTTGTTAAAGATACTGTAGCACCTGTACTCTCCATCTTAAATCCTGTTTCCAACCAAACAGTCAGTGCCACAGGGCCTGGGAGTATTTCATTCTCGGGATCGTGTGAGCCTGGATTCAATGTTATTTTGTCGGATGGTGCCTACTCGTCATTCGCCACAAGCTGCGCCGCTGGAGTTTGGAATTACGATTTAGATACGAGTTTGCTTTCTGAGGGAACACACACCATGAATGCAACTCAAGTGGATAGTGCCGGAAACTTAGGTGGTGCGGCTGCAACCGTTGAAATCCTTAAAGACACCCAAAGTCCGGTTTTGACATTAAGTGGTTTTCCTACGGGACATAGCAATGTCACTAGTTTCAATTACTCTGTGACAGGAGAATTTAATTATTATCGTTCGAAGGTGCTTTTGGGATCGATGGCGGCGTGCCTAAGTGCTCTTGCTGGAGAGTCCTTTGTTTTAGGAGGTGCTGGCTCCTACAATCTCAATATAGCGGGATTAACAGATGGAGCTTTGAGCTTCTGTATTGAAGTCAAAGACCTTGCCGGAAATCTCACCTCGCAAGGTGTCTCATGGATTAAAGACACCACGGCACCTAGTAGTGGATTCACGATTCGGTATCGTCAGACTTCCTTGAGCACCGCACTTTTTGCTGTTGAAACGGTGGATGTTGGTTTGAGTGCGTATTCTTATGCGCTTATTGCAGCAGGGGGCGATTGTGCCTCGGCGACTTATTCTCTGGATACTTCTATTGCAACGGCCACGCCCTTATCGGGACTTACTCTGAATGATCCAAAACGACTTTGCGTAACGGTAAGGGACAGTAGTTGGAATTATTCTGCTCCTGTTGTTAAAGATTTTACGCTTCGGGATCCCTGTTCTCAAGAAATCAGAACAGGAAATACTGAGATTCGGATCTATAAGACCGCGGGAACTCAGACTTTGAGTGTTCCAACGGATGCCTATATCTGCATGAGAGCTTGGGGTGGCGGCGGAGGTGGGGCTTACAATCCAGGCTCTTGCTCTCCAGATGATGGGGGGTATGGGGGCTTCGGAGGATATTCTTCTGGTTATTACGCCAATGGCACAGGAAATAGCCTATCGATCACAGTGGGAGCTGGCGGTGTGGGAGTAGCTAGCGGGATCGCGGGGACTGGCGGCACCAGTACAATTTCCGTTGTTTCTGGCGGGACGACACTTGTGACGGCTCCAGGCGGAGGAGGGGCTACGGGAGGAACTTGCTCTGAAGGGGTCAGCGGAGCTGGCTACAGCAGTTCTATCGATGGCTATATCTATGGTGCGGGAACCTATTCGGCGCCATCACTTTCCCATCCTTACCGACATTCAAGCTACTTCTATCAAATGATTTCTGGGGTGTTGAGTCCGAGTATTTATTGCGGAACCACGACCGGGCAGCCTGGTTACAACAGTAACTCTTCTGGAAGTCCTGGATGCGCACTTATCAAGTGGTTTACTGATTAATTTCATTTTAATGCACTGCTACATCGGACCATATTAAAAAGCTCTTAAAAGCCTCTATTTCCCTCTCAAGATGCGATGCGTTTTTGAGTGTATTGAGGCCCTGCCTTAGCTACTTTTTTTCCCTATGTCGAATCTTACGCCACTCATGAAGCAGTTCTGGGATATCAAATCAATTCATCAGGATAAAATCCTTCTTTTTCGAATGGGGGATTTCTTTGAGATGTTTTACGAGGATGCTGTCACTGCAGCTCCGGTCCTGGGGATCGCTCTGACTCAAAGAAATAAAAAGTCACAAGATGAAACTCCGATGTGCGGAGTTCCCCATCACTCTATCGCAGGCCCTATTAATAAACTTCTGGCTGCGGGATTTAAGGTGGCAATTTGTGATCAGCTTGAAGATCCTAAATTAGCTAAAGGGATCGTGAAGCGTGGTGTGACGCGTGTTTTGACTCCGGGGATGGTCTACGATTCAGACACTTTAGATGGAACCAAACCTCACTATCTAGTCAGTCTGGATAAAGAGTCGATCAGCTTTTTAGATACGACAACCGGTGAAGCTTTTTTCTTCAGATCGCAGAACACCCACGATCTTTTGCGTTTTGTGCAAATTCTTCCGGTCGCGGAAGTGGTGATTTCTCAAGAAGATGAATCGTTGGTGAAAGGGCTTGATGGAGTCCTTATCAGCTACCATGAGGGAATTGAAGATGCTCTTCATGATCTCTTAAAGAATCAGGCGCCACTTTCTTCGGCGCGTTTAATTTCTTACGTGAGAAATCTTTCCGGTGAAGAGTCTTTGGCGACATTGTCTCCATTTATTGAAAAAGATCTTGAACATCGCCTGGAAGTTTCAGGCACTGTCTTAAGGCATCTTGAGATTTTTTCAACCTACAAAGGGGAGGGGTTGGGAAGTTTGTTTCATGCGATCAACCGCACTCAGACTTCCGCTGGAAGCCGTCTTCTGCGTCAGTGGTTGAGTTTCCCTTTACGCGATGTCAAAGCGATCGAATCACGTTTGAATGCCGTGGACTTTTGGCGAAATCATGTTCTTGAGCTGAAACGGGCTCGACAAATTTTAGGGCAAATGGGCGATATCGAACGCCGCTTAGGAAAAATCTCTCAACCTCAATGCAACGGTCGCGATCTTCTGGCTCTAGCGGGAAGTGTGCACGCGGGGATCAGTGCTCTGGAAGTTCTTGTTCATGCCAGCGGAGGCACGGCGAATTTTGAACCACTGCGGGAGTTGGCCTATAAAATTGAGCGTACTTTGGTGGAAGATCCGCCTTTAGCAACCAAACAGGGTTATCTTATTCGTCAGGGAATTTCGGCGGAGTTGGATGAGTTGATCGAACTATCGACCCATTCTCAAGCTTTGGTCGCTCGTATGGAGGCTGAAGAAAAAGAAAAGACCGGAATTTCCAGTCTTAAGATCCGCTATAATAACGTTTTTGGTTATTATATCGAGATCACCAACACTCATAAAGACAAGGCCCCAGCCCACTATCAAAGAAAACAAACACTCACCAATGCGGAACGCTATTGCACGGATGAGTTGGTCGAGCTGGAGCGAAAAGTTTTAAGTGCCAATACCAAACGCGCCGATCTTGAATATGAGTTCTTTGAAGCTCTTCGTAAAGAAATCCTTCATCAGTGCCCCGCTCTTTTGGCGTTGGCCCGGGAATGCAGCGAAATGGACGTGGTGGCGGGGCTTGCTTGGTTAAGCCTTGAAGAAAAATATGTTCGTCCTCAATTCACGCAAGATGGGTCCTTAAGACTTCGCGCCAGCCGTCATCCTGTGGTTGAACAAACTGTGAAAAAGAATTTTGTAGCGAATGATATCGAACTTCGTCCGCACTCTTGTTTGTTACTCACCGGCCCGAATATGGCCGGGAAATCGACTTTAATGAGACAGGTTGCTTTAACGGCGGTTTTGGCTCAAATGGGATCTTTTGTTCCTTGTGATGAAGCTTTCTTGCCAGTGTTTGATGCCATCTTCACTCGTATTGGTGCCAGCGATCAGTTGTCAGAAGGTCTTTCCACTTTTATGGTCGAGATGACTGAAACCTCTGCGATGCTTAAAAATGCCACACAGAATTCTCTGGTGATTTTAGATGAAGTGGGTCGGGGTACAAGTACCTTTGATGGAATGTGCTTGGCGCAAGCAATCTTAGAACATCTTTTAAGCGAAGTGAAGGCACTTACATTCTTTGCAACCCACTATCATGAACTGACAACACTTGATCAAAGCTTTGGTCAAATAACCAATGCTCATATGACCGTGGCTGAAAGAAATGGAGAAATTCGTTTCTTGCACACTTTGGTAAAAGGGCCCGCTTTAAAGTCTTACGGCGTCCAGGTGGCGGAGTTGGCCGGGCTTCCGGGCTCGGTCACGAAAAGAGCGAAGGGACTTTTACGTGAAGTGGAATCAAAGCGAGTTCAGGCGACAAGCCAGCTTTCATTGCTGGATCAGCTTTCTGCAGAGACTGTGCCTAATGATATGGAAGTTTCAGTCAAATTACCTCAAGAGATTAAAAGTTTGATGGATGAGGTTGAGAAATTCCCTCTGATGCAGATGAGTCCTTTAGAAGCCATGAATCAGATTGCGAAGTGGAAAGAGATTGTGGCTCGAACCGGACAGGAAGTTTAACTGCCATGGCCTTAAAGTCCTTTCTTTCTTCAGAACAGTGGGCACAGGCACAAGACGTTTTAACTCCGCCCCTTATGACACCTGACGGAGATGTTCGTCAGGTTTTTTGTTTTTCGAACGAGAACTTCTCAACCTGGCTTGGGGCGCGACTCGAAGAACTCTTTAAGTCCTCCAAAGAGTGGGAAGCTTGCCATCCTGTGATTTTAGGTTCTTGGGCGCGAGGAGAACTAAGTCCTAAATCTGATATCGACGTTCTTTTTTGCGGTGATGAAGCGACGGTAAAAAGATTCGTCGATCATCTGCAAGAGCAGGGGCTTAAACTGCGCTATCGTATGCCCCAGAATCCCGAGGACTGGACAGAAAATGTTGAGGCCTTTGATATTCTGGCGTTATTGAAAGCACGCCCTTGGACTCCTGAGGCTGCTCGAAAGCTGTTTGAACAACAAAAGAAGATCTGGAATAGGAAGAAATACTATCGTCAGGTTCTTCTTAAAGCCGTGAAGGAAGAGCGAAAGAATCGCGCTCGACGTTTTGACTCTATTACGAACTATCTGGAGCCGAACGTGAAGTATGGCCCTGGCGGACTTCGTGATCTGGAGCAAGGCCTGCAGATTTATGAACTTTTTGCGGAAAAATTCACGCATCCGGGCCATGCACTGAATGTCCTGCAATACTATCGCAGTTATTTCTTAAGTCTTCGTCACAAGCTGCATCTTGAAGGGCACGGGGATATTTTATCCAATGCCGTTCAGTTTGATCTTGGGCAGTGGATGGGATTTAAATCTCACAAAGAATTTATGCGCGATTTACAGCGCGGCCTTTCTCGAGTGCATTTCTACTCAGATTGGATTGTTGAGGTCGCGGAAGCCTCAGAGAAGGAATTAAAGTCCCTTGAACAACTGGATTTCAAGAAGTTTGAAGATTTCACTTCTGTGTTACATAAAAACTCAAGCGTTTTAGTGCAAAAGAAAGTCCGTGAAAAATTGGATCTTCTTTTGCCTGATGCGAAAGTAAAATCTTTAGCAAAAAGAAGGGGTGCAGTTTTAGAAAAAATTCTGCAAGTGACAGTTCCGGATTCGTTCTTGGTCAGTGTCTTTCGTTCTCGTCTCATTGATAAGTTAGTGCCTGAGATCCGTCGCTTGGTGGGATACGTCCAACACGATCAATATCATCGTTTTACGGCAGATTCTCACATCATGCAGGCTTGTCGTGAGGTGAAAAGAATTTATAAGAAGGCGTCCGAATTGGGACCTCTTAAGATTTTCCACAGCAAACTAACAAGTGAAGACTGGCGCATTCTTTCTTGGGCGTGTCTTTATCATGATCTCGCAAAAGGTTTGGAAAGTTCCGAACACCATGCGGATTTGGGTGTGACGATCGTGGAAAAAGATTTTCGCGCTTACGGTTTTAGTAAAACTTTTGCGGATGAAGTGAAATGGATGGTGAAAAATCATCTGGAGTTGTCTCAGGCGGCCTTCCGTAAAAATCCTAAAGATCCCAAGGTGTGGCAAGAGTTGCGTGAAAAAGGTGTCGAGGGGGCAAGACTATATCGTTTGGCTCTGTTTACGGCTATCGACATTCGCGCCACGAATCCAGAAGCTTGGAATGAGTGGAAGTCGAAACTTCTTAAAGAGCTGGTTGTTAGTTTGGAATCTAAAAAAGCTCAAGACTACTTCGACTTTCAAACTTTGCGTGCTCGCAAAAAGTTGAATATTCCCTCGGAAACTATCGAAGAGCTGGGGCCTGTATTATTAGACAGCCTGGCAATTAAGGATTTAGTGGATGATCTCAAAAAAGCGGAGCTTGCAGAAAGTTCCTTAAAGCCCTGGGTTTATAAAACCCGTAAAGGTGAGATTTGGATTCGCTTCCATGAGAAAAAAGATCGTAAAGGCCTTTTAAGCGATTATGTGGGGCAATTGTATTCGCTGGGCTTGGGGATTCGACATGCCTCCATTCACACTTTATCTAAAGTGGGAGTTTACGACTGGTTTCAAGTGGTGACCTCAAAAAATATTTCTCAGCTCACCAAGATTCTTGAAAATGCCAAGGTTCAGTCGAAGCCGGTTCCCATTGTGAAATTTGATGGAATTCAATTGATCAGCGCTGACGAAAAAGAGTGGGTGATCAGCTTTAAAGGCCCGGATCAGCCCGGTCTTCTGGCTTCGGCGGCAAAGTCTTTGAGTGATTTAGGTTTCAGTATTAAATCGGCGAAAGTACACACCTGGGGGCGGCAGGTGGATGATATCTTCTTTGTGAAAGCCTCTGAGAATCCTCAACAGATGATTGAAATGCTTAAAGAAAAATATCAACTGAATTAAGAAGGTCACCGGGACTCTAGCGAGAAGCTGGAGTCCTCAGGGCCGTTCTAAGAGATTAGTGTTTAGTTTCCCTTTTTCTTGGAAGCTCCGGTAATCCCTGTGTGATTACGCCAGTTGTTTTGAGGGTCTGTTTTAGTGCGATTGTGCCAAGCTTCCCATTTCTTTTTAGGAAGTTTGTGGGAGACATTTCCTTTTTCGTCGAAAATATCTGGATCTTTGCCTACTAGAAAATCACCGATGGATTTGAGAATTCCCATTTTAAAACCGCTCCTTAGATGTCGATTTAATATAATCGAGGAGCGGCCTTAAGGGGAAGACGGAATCAAGAAACTTATGCTGCTTGTCAAAAATTAAGAACGAGGGTTTGCGCAGATGTCGATAATATCAAGACCACGGTCTTCAGACACCTTGCCGGCTCCTTTATAGAAGCTAAAACACTGCTGGGCTGCTTGCTCGTAGGCTTCCTCGTAACTGCCCGCCGCCTTCTTGATTTCCAAGGTTTGGCCAGAAAGTTGGTACTTAAAAGTATATTCTTTCCCTGGAGCTTCTTTGCTGGTCCACGCAAAAGAGCTGCAAGAAAAAGCCAAGATTGCGATAGTGAGAAGTGTCTTCATAAGTTCCCCCTTGTTGGGTTGTCCGTCTTTGTCTTTCTAAAGAGCAAGGGGTGGGCCATGGGGATAAGGGCTGTCTCGTTAAAATACACATTAACATATTGAATATATTGAGGAATAAGGTCTCAATCTGGGGCATGCCAAGAAGGGTGTGTTAGGGCTCCAACATGCCAGGTTTGGGAATGCGGTTGAATATATTTTAGACACTGGCTAAGCTTGAAAGAATCAACCAAGGACGTGTGTGATGAGATTTCTTCTATTTTTATTTTTGAGCCTTTCTTTTACCTCCGCCTTTGCTGTTACCAAAGGGCAATTCATGGGTCGGCAGATGATCATCAATATAGCATCAACTCAATATGATGGTTCCGTCGATGGGACTCCTCAGTCGCTCTTTGAGGTGATGAACCGCCCTGAACAGGATTCTTTCTTGGGCAAAGGGAAAGCACTGGAGGCCCCTCAGAATGTTTTGAACTTTGTCTGTGCTCGTCGTGGCGAGAATAACTACCAGTGCTCTATCTACGTCCATCAAAGTGCCTATGGCCGAATTGCTCCAGGGAAAGCCTATTTTGAAGTGAAGGGGGATCAGGCAAAAGCATTGTTTGATCAGTTCCATACCAATGGAGCAAATTTTTCATTCCGTGACGAGGCGAACACCTTTGCAATTTGGGCCACTCCTGCACGATTTGTAATACAGTTCTCAGACCAGGGTGTTTAATAGAAATCCCATGGATCAAGAGCTTATTTATGCTATAAGAGCCCTCTGAAAAGAGGGCTTTTTTTATGAAGAATCTCATCGCTATTGTTTTATTGCTGTTTTCCATCGCAGGGCAGGCTCAAACTCTTCTAGTTAGCGATGTAGATGACACGATCAAATTGGCGAACGTGAAGGATCTTTCGTCAGCGACACATTACGCTTTTGATGAAGAAAGTCGTTTTTTGGGGATGAGTGAGCTTTACAATCTCATCGTGAAAGATCGCCCAGAAACGGAAGTTGTTTATCTGTCCCGTGCTCCGGAGTGGT
Organism: Bdellovibrio sp.; assembly: GCA_024711265.1. Lineage (GTDB taxonomy): Bacteria > Bdellovibrionota > Bdellovibrionia > Bdellovibrionales > Bdellovibrionaceae > Bdellovibrio. The sequence goes on from JANJTG010000325.1 coordinate 11,171, forward strand.
TTATGGGACGAACTCACCGTAAGTTTTTAAGAAATGGAAAATTCCCACAAGGAACTTACATCCCACGTACGGACTATAGCAGTGACATCCATAAGATTCAGACTTTGCGTGATCTTCTTGAAGAGAAAAAACCACGTAAGGTTATTTTGATCGGTGATAATGGTGAGCAGGATGCAGAGATCTATGCTCAGATCGTAAAAGAATATGCCAATCAGGGGGTTGAGTTTTATCAATTTATTCGGGTTGTTTACAGCAAAAATGCTTATATGGATGGCGGGGCTTTGCTTTTGCAAGATCAGATGGGTTTTGTGACGCCGGTTGAGATGGCTTTGGAGTTAGAGAAAAACCATTTACTTGAAACCAGTTCGGTTCAGTGGGTGATGGAAAAATTGGTTCCCCAAATTCTTATGCAAAAATCTCATGCGGCAGGGGGCGAAGTGGCTTTTCCGTTCTTTGTGAGTTGTGGAGATCTCAAGTGGACGTGGGATGACAGCCTGGCTCGCTTTGAAATCATGAAGTCTTTGAAAGACCGTATCGTTACTCGTTGTAAAATTAAGCCCTAGTTCGTTATGTTGTTAAAATACCAGCTTCCTCGCGTTTATGAAAATATCTTGCCTCGGGAGATTTTAAATTTCTCCCCGGATGAACAGAAAGCGACTTGCGATTCTTGTGCTATGTCGCGTCCTCGTCATCGTGGGAAAATTCATTATCGCGAGGATCTGAAGTGCTGTACTTTTCATCCGTTTCTTCCGAACTACATGGTCGGGGCTCTTTTTAAAGAAGAGTCGTCAAGCGAAGCACATAAGGTTTTTCGGGATAAGATCGCGCGTCGCGAATATGCCTTGCCGATTGGAATGGTGGCCCCGGTGAAATATCAGGTGGCTTTCAATCAGCGCCAAGAAGGTGATTTTGGGCAAAGGGAAGAGTGGCTTTGCCCTTACTACAACAAAGAAAAGCAAAATTGCAATGTGTGGAGAAATCGTGGCGTAGTCTGCACCACGTTTTTCTGCAAGAGTTCCTACGGAAAAGCGGGACTCAAGTTCTGGGAAAAGATGAGTAGTTATCTTTGGTATGTGGAGCTCGCCTTGTTGGAAGAGGCGCTGGTGATGCTGGACTTTTCCCCGCGTCAGATTATGACTTTATTAGATTATCACAATCGTTTCGAGGGGACGGCGGCTGAAAAAAAATCCTGGGTGATGCCAGAAAGTAAGGCCAAAGATCTTTGGAACGGGTATTATGAAGATCAGGAAGGCTTTTATAAAAAATGCCACGATGTCGTGGTGAATATGGATAAAAAAGCGTTTCATGAATTGATTGGCGAGCAAGGGCAGGCGTTGGAGGAAGATCTCTTTTCATTCCTGCCCCAGATGGTGAAAGAGAAATAGATCATGGCAAGCATCCAAGAAAGACAAGAACAGGTAATTCAGGAATTCTCAGCGCTCACGCAATGGGAAGATCGTTATAAAAAAATCATCGACTTGGGAAAAACGTTGCCCGAATTGTCCGAGGATTTGAAAACAGAGCAGAACATCGTCAAGGGGTGCCAGTCTCAGGTCTGGTTAGTGGCTCATCTCAATGAACAGGGGCAGGTTGTTCTTCAGGGTGATAGTGATGCATTGATTGTGAAGGGTTTAGTGGGGCTCTTGTTAAGAGTGTATTCTGGTGCGACTCCGAGTGAAATTCTCTCGACTCCTCCTGAATTTTTAAGAGCTTTGGGGTTCGAAGGAAACCTTTCTCCAAGCAGGGCCAACGGCCTGCATTCGATGTTGAAGCAGATCAAGCTCTATGCAACAGCTTTCGAATATCTTCTTAAAACTAAAAAATAGTTTGTTTTTCCTCCTCACATTACGCAGACTTTTTAAGAGGGGAATGTTCAGGATGAACATTCAGAGGGGAAAAAGTGAAAAGGAATTCATTTGTAGCGGCCATCAGTGTCGCGTTCGCAGCCACGTGTTCAGTTGGATTTGTTAATATCACACCCAAAGTTATCTACGGAGACGACAATCGTGCTGATGTGTACGAAGTCGCTCGCGCGGATGTGCGTGAAATTGCAGACTCGACGGTCGCCTTGATCCATGTTCGGGATCTCACGGATTCGGGAAATGGATTGATGAAAATCCTCACTTCTCAATATGGCCGAGAAATGAATCTTTGTTCTGATGAACCTTTTTACGATCAACCAACGGCGGCAAACTGCTCTGGCTCGCTAGTCGGAGAAGATTTGATCGCGACAGCAGGTCACTGTATCAGCAGTTCTGATTGTTCTAGTTACGCTTTTGTTTTTGGTTTCAGAATGACGGACGCAAAAACGGCTCCAGAATCTGTTCCTGCAGATGATGTTTATAAATGTAAGGAAATCGTGGCTCGCGAGTACACCAGTGCCCAAGATTATGCTTTGGTGAAATTGGATCGTCCTGTTCGGGGGCGTCGTGTTTTGACTTTACAACAAACGCCGGTTCAGTCTGGTGATGGAATCTATGTGGTGGGTCACCCATCAGGGCTTCCGACGAAAGTTGCTGATGGAGCGGTTGTTCGTAATCAGTTGGGGACTTACTTTAATTCCAATTTAGACACTTATGGCGGAAACTCGGGTTCCGCAGTTTTTAACTCTAGAACAAATGAAGTTGTGGGCATCTTGGTTCGTGGTGCGACGGATTTCACCTATGATCGCGCAAAAAAATGCACAAAGAGCAATCATTGTTCTGAAGATGGTTGTCGCGGTGAAGATGTGACGAACATTTCTTATATTGTGCAAGCTTTGAAGAAATAAAGTCGAAATCGAAATTGAGAATAAAAACGGGAGCAAAAAAAGGCTCCCGTTTTTATTTGGTGTCAGAGGGGTTGTTTTTAGGCTCCTCGCAGGACGATTTTGTTCCGTCTTTGTCCGTGGTTTTTTCGCAGACGGCTGAAGAAGTTTTCTTTTTAATATCACTAGCAGGCTCTCGGTGGGCTGTTTTTTTCTCTGCTTCCAATATTTGTTTTCTGATGATGAGCTGAGTGGCGTCCAGACTGCTGCCGTCAGGTTCAACCCAGTTGGGTGATCCTTTGATGAAATGAGGGATGCTCAAGAGGACAGCTATTAGGATAATCTGTCTCATAAGAACCTCCTTTTTTATCATAATATCACAAGTGTGAAGTTCGCGTATTGCATGATTACAATAAAATTATGGATTCTGAATTTAACTCTGCGTGTGTGTGTCTTTTGAAATAAAGAAAAGGCCTCGTTGTGGGAGGCCCATGAAGCTAAATAAAAAGTGAAAAACTTTTAAACTGTCGCGTGGACGCGGTGAGTGTCATCCATATCGTCAAGATAGTTCAAAAACTCTTCCACATCTTTGCGTTGAGCATCTGTTAATTCGGTGATGTTCTTGGCTTTGAAAGAAAGTTCACTGGTTGTGATCTTCCATCCGCGTTTCATTAAAGCGTCGCGAACGGCGTCCAGGTCTTCGGCGTTGGTGAAGAATTCGCAGATGCCATTTTCGTCGCGAGAAACCTCATTAGCTCCCGCTTCGATAGCTTCTTCATCTGGATCATAAGAACCGTCTTTAGTTCCTTCAATAAGTCCCACGCGATCAAACATCCAAGCGACAGAGCCGACCTCCCCCATATTGCCTTCATGAGATTTAAAGGCGTGGCGCATATCCGGAGCTGTTCTGTGTTTGTTATCTGTTTGGCATTCCACGATCACGCCGACGCCGTGAGGGCCGTACCCTTCGTAGGTGATCTCTTCGATAATTTTACCGTCATCCAAAAGACCAGCACCCTTTTTAATAGCTCTTTCGATCGTATCATTGGGGCAAGAAACTTTTTTTGCGGCATCAATGGCCAAACGGAGACGGGCATTGGCGCTCGGGTCAGGGCCACCAGCTTTTGCAGCGACAGAGATCTCTCTGGCTAGCTTGGTGAATATTTGCCCTTTTTGTTGAGCCTTCTCAACTTTACCCGCGTTTTTCCATGATTTTCCCATATATCTCCTAGCGCAGATCGATTGTTTATTGCGCTAAGTGCTATTGCAACAAATCAGGAAATATTTGGCAAGAAAGGGAGCGGGATGTAAAAGAGGGCATGTTCAGTTTTTCGACTCCCAATGTGTGGGATAAGATTAAAAATATCGAAAAGTCCTGTGAAGAGGCTCTTAAGCTGACCAGTCCCTGGACTGTTCCTGAGGAACCGGCTCGGGATGTCCCCACGTTGCATCCCAAACTGCACCCTCCCAAGAAGGGATTCTCTACCCCCGAGGGCCAGGCGCGCATGCTTCACGATTTGGCCAGCATTGAACTTCAGGCGATGGAGTTAGGGGTTCGCACTCTGGCCGAGTTTCCAAACGCTCCACAGGGGTTTCGAGAAGAACTTATGGCGGTCACGGTTTCCGAGGCCGAACACTTAAGAATGTGTCTTGAGGGGATTGAGTCCTTAGGGTTTAAGTGGGGGGATTGGCCTGTTCATTTGGCTCTTTGGCGTGCAGTCGGGGCTGAGGACAGTTTGCTTGATCGCATCTTGATTGTGCATCGCTATCTTGAAGGAAGTGGTCTGGATGCGGGGGATACTTTGATTCGTCGCCTTGAGGGGACTGCTGGGAAAGAAACAATTCAAAAAATTGTTAAACAAATAAATTTTGAAGAGATCGGCCACGTTGATTTTGGCTCCCGCTGGTATCGCGAAATTTGTAAAGCGGATAAACGCGATCCAGGTGTGGACTTCCCAGAGCGTATGGACTCATTAAGGCAACGCTTACCTAAAAGGATTGAGCCTTTGAATAAAGACCTGCGTATGAAGGCTGGCTTCACAGAGGCCGAGATTCAATATTTTGAAAATCTTCGCCAGGACTTCCTAAAACCCCGAGGGTCTTAAGATCAATCGAGGCTTTCATCGTCTTCAAGGAAACGCCATTTTCCCTCGGGGAGTTTGCCTAAACGCAAATTCCCAACACGCACCCGTTTGAGACCCGTGACTTTAAGTCCCACGGCTTCACACATGCGACGGATCTGACGTTTTTTTCCTTCGCGCAAAATAAAGCGCAATTGATCTTCGTTAATCCATTCCACTTTGGCCGGTTTTAAAGGTTTTCCATCCAAAGACAAACCGTGATTGAGAAGTTTTAACTTGTCGGCCGGAAGTTTTCCCTCCACGCGCACAATGTACTCTTTTTCGATCTTAGATTCTTCGCCGATGATCTTTTTAGCGATACGACCGTCTTGCGTGAAAAGTAAAAGTCCTTGTGAGTCGATGTCCAGTCGTCCAGCTACGGCCAAACCTTGAAAGTGCTCTGGGCGCAGTCGTTGTTTGGAATCTCCAAACTGATTTTCAGGAGTAATCAATTTAACGGCGGGCTGGTAAGGGGGTTCCGGTTGGGCT
>JANJTG010000407.1 GCA_024711265.1 Bdellovibrio sp.
GCCCGAGTAGCTCTGAACCGTCTCACCAACCACAAGGTCTGGAGTCACTCGATGCTCCGTTGTCTGAATCTGAGAGGTGCCATCAAATATCCGCGCCTCCATTGAACACGCCGACAGCCCAAGCAACATTGTTAAGATTAATACTTTTTTCATAAGATTCCCTATTTAAAACAGGTACACCGAATAGATGGTGGACCACTAACAGAGTTACACTCTGACAAAACACCTGTAGTAAATCGAAACATCGGATATTCAGGGCCCGCATTCGTAGATCTACAAGAGCCACTCGCTGCCATCTCGGAAGAACACTCCTGCCGACACCATCGAGAGCACGCTGTATTTGCAAAGAAATAATGCGAGCCGCTTGCAACCTCAGAACAACTGATTGCTGGAGCTGACGCAGGCATATACTGATTCAATGTCGCGATCTGAACCACATAGCCCACCACACTGGCACTCGCTGACACGCAACTACTCACGGTGCGCGCAATCTTCGGTTTACTTGTGTTCACCTGAACCGGAAACTCGAAAGATATGGGTTTCAGGGCTCTTCGACTTGATTCTGGCTTAAAGGACACCGTCAGTTTAGCCATCCATTCAAGTTTATTTCCAACCAGATCGACGTAACTGGTTGGACGTAAAGACGTCACCTGCACCTTATCCACAATTAATCCCGAAGGTAAAACTTGATTCTCATGCACGATGATTCCATCCCCAGGGTTACACCCCACACGAATGCGCTTTAGATCCAACGACTGACTTCCATCTTCCCGATTCGCATTGAAGCGAAGATTCGCATCATTCCAGTTATCAAATGTTAAATCAGGATTTAGCTGGCAGGTGCAAACATCAGGATTCTGGAACGTCAACATCAACTGATTCTTAAGATCCAGGGTGTTCGCCTTTTGCTCAAGAAATTGAAACTCTCGTTGCTGATTCACCACAACGGAGGCAGACACCGTCGCCAAAAATCCAAGAAGCCCAAATGCCACCAAGAGCTGCACAACCCCTTGACCGCTTTCATCCAATGCTGGAAACAGGAAACTTGTCATACACTATAGTCCTAATTTTTTCTTAATAATTTCCAGATTCGATCTGCCACACTTCATTGCACTTACGTCCTTCTCATTTCAGCCAAATTCTAACTAATTTTTACCCAGTGATTTTTCAATCCTCTCAAGGCGAGCTTTAATCTCTTCGAGTTCTTTTGTTTTGGCGGCGTTTTCTTTTTCCAGGGCTTCCACTCGAGAATCTATCCCCAACACTTTGTGATAAAGCTCTTTGACCGAGTTAATGACTAGATAGATCAAACCGTTGTAATTCACGATCTTGATCTCGGTTTCATTCACATCGTCCGAATGAAGCTTGACGGATTTCTTCATAACCAGCTCTGGGGCTGTCTTCTCAACGTCCTGAGCGATCACTCCAAGCTCAAGGTTTTCACTCGCTGGATGCCCGCCAAGACCGTTATAACGGAAGTACTTAGGAGCGACGCCTTCCAGAGCCTTAAGACCTAATTCAAATGGCTGAATATCAGTCTTTAATCGTTCATCGGAAGCACAAGTCCCACCGATAACACCAGAGCTGGCAATGACACAGTTGGAGGAGCGAATATCCCCACCGACGTCAAGGGCGTAAGAGGCAGAAAGCCTTGCGATACCGACATTGCCGCCGTTAGGGTTTAGATAGAGAGGATAATTCGTTGCCAGATTCGAAGCCAAAGCATTCTGAATCCATGCCGCCCCCGTTCCCGCCATACCAAAGTCCAATGTGGTAGCTCCTGTTGCCGCCGATAATCTTAAAAATGCAGCACTCTGAACGGTCCCCGATGTCGCAGGAGCCGCGAACGTATCATGCCACACCTGCAACGGTGACGTCGGAGAGGTCGTCCCGATCCCGACATTGCCAGAGGGATCAATTGTCAAGCCGACACTTGTGACCCCAGATCCATAATTGTTGGAAGTTCCAAAATGAAGAAATGATCCCGACCCCGTAAAAACAGAGCCAATACGGGCCCAAGGCACGCTGGCCCCATTTGTTCGAAAATCAATCCCAGCAAAATCGTTGGTCGAAGTAGGTCCCCGAACTGTTACTCCCAAAGGTGTCGTTCCCGTAAAACTCG
>JANJTG010000104.1 GCA_024711265.1 Bdellovibrio sp.
ATCCGCACTTTTTTGACATTGGTCCTCGCAGGGAGAGGCTTCGGTCATGACTTTAATAAAGCACGTCGCTAAAAATAAAATAATCGTTAATTTTGATGGCGTAAAATTCAAACTGACTCGGAAGTATCTATCAAACATATACCTTTAATTATGACCCATTCGGTTGAGTGATGTCGATAAATTAGTCAATTAGATATTATTTACTCATTGAAACCCCATGTCCCCTATGTGTCACTTTTTGAGATGAAAATGGCCCATTTTCTCTATATACATGTTCCTATTGATGGAGTTGTTCTATGAAGTTCTTAAAACCCCTGGGTTTACTTGCCCTTTTGGTAGTCTGTTCACAGCAACCCACCCAAATTGAATTGCCACAGTCGTTTTCTTTAATTGGCGGTGACTATGTCGGCGAGTCAGATCCTGCCGGGAATTCTACGATTGCAGTAATATCGACCTACATTAATCGTAAAGGGGATCAACTCTACAAAAAGTGCGGAGCCTTAATTGTTTCAGACCGAGCAGTCATCACCGCCGCTCATTGTGTTGATCCCACCAATTATGCTTCCGTTAAAAGTACCCTTGTATTTAATAAGAATCTGGAGATGAGTGCTGAGATAGACACTCGAAAATCAACTGCAACCATTATTCATCCCGCTTATGACTCAAGCAAAAATACCTCTGATATTGCCATCATCTTTTTTTCAGGAGGATTGCCTACTGGCTATGTCCCTGCCACCATTTCCCTTGAGCCCATTCCTTTTGAGCCGGGCGATTCCGTCAGAATTTTCGGATATGGAGTTAATGACGAACTTTCCGGAAAAAGTGATAATCGACTTAGAACCGCCGTTGTAGATGTTGATGGAGTTTCAGAGACAGAAGGCGTCTCTCTTAGGCAACAACCGACGTATGGATCCACCTGTTTTGGCGATTCCGGAAGCCCTTCATTTTTCGAATATAAAGATCAACTTGTCGCTTGGGGTGTAGCCTCCACGGTTAGGGGTCGCATGGGCTATAAGTGTAACTTTCGATCCTTCTATATGCCTTTTTGGATGTTCAAAGACTTCATAAAAGAGAATTTATCACTGTAGCGGACCGCTACAATCGGAAAAGGCTCAATACGACAATAACAAGATCACTATGATCCGTGAATGAGACCCCTCAGAAATGAAAACTCCGCCGATATAGTTGCACGGCAATACGGCAACACTCGCGTAAAATTCAACAATGCCCGCTTATTTGCAAGAGTCTCGGCAACGTAGTATTTGGGGTTGTCGTTTAGAGGTTGCCAGTAGTATCCAAGCCCTTTATTGCTTCCAGTTCCAATGTATCCACCGTGCTTGTTGAGATATGACTTCATTGTTTTAATCGCACAACTGATATTTTTTGAATCTGTAATTGTATCTTGAGTGGTTTGTAAGTTACTACAGTCCCCCACCGACATACTGAACAACCCGTTGGAGGAGCTTCCGAAAGAAGCCCCTTTGCTCTCGAAAAAGGTTTGGGTCGATCTAAGGCCACTTTCCTGCTCAGCGAGCTTTGAAGAGAAGTTTAACCAAAAAGATCGTTTCTGCTGAAGCGTCATGTTTTTCCAATTAGGACAATAGACAGCCGCATCTTTTGGATTCGTGTAAGCCAACCCCTCTCGATCAATCGCCGCGAGAGTATGTGCGGTCCATTCCTTTCCTTTTGAATGATACTGCCAAGCAGGAAAACCCGAGCCAATTGGAGGCTTCGGCCCTGAATAAGCCGACTCACACCTCGTACAACTACTATAAGAAGATGATCCATTTCCGAAAAATCCCGCCACTTTTGAGCCTGCTTGAGAAACAAAGTTTAGAGCCTTCGACATTGCCATCGACTCTGTCGACAGAAGAGAAAGAATAGTCCCTATTGATACAAAAAGAAGAAGTCTTCTGAAGTTCACTATCGAGTTCCTTCCTCTGACTTCCCATTAGAATTTATATATTCGTAATCTTCATCCTTGGGTGTCTGATCTTTAGAATTTGTACTCAAACTGATAAAGCGCTTTTTAATTGGACAATAAATACAATTCTTATCTCCGCTTAGCTCTGAGCATTCTCCTGCATTTTTGAAGCTATTAAGATTTGGATCAGAGGCCTTGGCGAAAAGAGGAATGAATATAAGAATTGCTAGAGCAGACTTACGGAACATATTTACCTACCTATAAACTATTTTATATTCACACCTCAGTCCAAGTCGAACTTTTTTCTTTTACAGGACCATTGATTTGGACTGATACTCAATATTGATCGGAGATTCTGATGACTAGGACTGTCCTCGCATTAATCGCATTACTCTTTGCTTCAAAAGTTTTTGCTTTCGTAGACACAGCTACAGGATCATTTACCCACTCCTGGATTGATTACGAAGGAAAGGGACTCGATCTAAACATCAAACTGGAACGCACCTATAATAGCAGGTCCAATTACAAAGGTTGGTTTGGCTTCGGCTGGTGTTCGGATTTAGAAACGACAATTACTGTCAGTGAAAGCTCCATCACGGTTCATCATTGCGGAGCCGGTGAAGAGATTATCTTT
>JANJTG010000115.1 GCA_024711265.1 Bdellovibrio sp.
AAAGATAAACGAATACTTGCAGAGGACAAACGAACAGGAATTTTTAAAATGCCAGGAGTCATATGATGCCATCTGCATGCAGTTTTCTCATCTAGGAGAACAAGTCAGCTTACTGGAGAAACACTCTGACAAAATCATCTCTCATTTCGCGGATGAAGTCGATTGGCCGGCAATTAAGGCGCTAAGAAACAGAATTGATCATGCTTATGCAACGATTGACGCAAACATGATTTGGAAGTTCGCAAATGAAGAACTCACGACAATTGAAATTGCAGTATCGCGAATTCTCAAGAAAAGGTACGGACTGTAATATGAACAAAAAATACCCACTTGTTCTAGGGCTTTATCTTATTAAGCTTAACGATGCTTGACTGAACTATTCTTGAGCGCAAGACTTCCCGGGAGTTTGATAGCCGTTAAAGCAATCACCTTTTTCATTGGTTATATAGATAAACTGCAAAACTCTACCATTTGACGGAAAACTGCGGCCCCCAATTTGAACCATATCCTTCGAAGGAATTCTAGGATCTTGAAGACTTCCATATCCAAAAATATTCATTTGTTTTCCATTTTTAATAATTTTTCCAATTTTGGAGAGTCGTTCTTCACAGCTTTCCTTATCCAGAGGATTGGTCTGAATTACAGAAACAACCGTCTTTTCATCATCCAAAACATAAATAGAAAACCCATAGTATTCTGCTTCGTCAGACTGCAAATCTTCACAATGCAAAGATAGACGATCCGCCGTAACGGTGATGATATTCTTTTCCTTGGGCTTCGAAGTCGTTCGGTAAATTGAACTCGCGCACCCCAGTTGACTTATCACCAGAAAAAACATGCTATTTCTTTTTAAGTTTCTCATAAGATTTTTTATAGTTGTCCAGAGCATCTTTCGCCCACTTTGATTTACTTTTCAAAAGTCCCTTATATTCCAAAATTACCTCTTCATTGGTAGGAGGTCGACCCAACTTACTCTGCGCTCGAGCCCGCTTCCAGGCCAGCCAACGTATACCCATGGGAATAGAAATATCGGGATTCTCTAAATCTTTTTGCCTGATTTTTCCAAAGATGAAATCCTTAACTTCACCTTTCGGATCTTGCATGATTTTGAGTGTTTCTTTGGTGATTTGCATTAGTCCAATAGCGACCTTTGTTCTTGCTGTAGTATTGAAACTCGACTCACTGTCCATCAATGCTTTAATCATATCAGGATCCATGGGGGGATCTATTTTGAATATTTTGTTGAAATAATCAGTCCACACAGCAATTTGCTCGTCAAAATCATCGGCATTTTCTTGATCCAATTTATCCGAACTAGGATACTGAATTCCTTTACGACTATACTCTTGGTAAATTTTCTGGATACTATCTCGATCAAGAAACGTTCCCGGGACTCTTCTTATGTGTTGATCAACGATCGTTACACCATTCGGATTTTTTGAGCTTGGCGGCACTCGCCTTGGGTGCTCATGAACAGTGGTAACTTTCTTTCCAGATCTTCTAGCCATGCATTAAATGGATCATAGGCTGCGAAAAAGAACAAGTCGATGTAAACAATTTATTTTGATAAATGTTTACAGAAAAATTCTTAACTAGAATATCCGTAGCTGGAAAGCCAGAGGTACGCAGTGCCGTTAGCGTTATAATATTTGAAGGAAATAAAACAGTTCTATTGGCTAGAATCAAAAAGTGCTCTTACCAAATTTGATCACTATCTTTCAATCAGGGTAATTGTTGGATTAAAATCTATTGATGAAAATCGTCCATTTTATTGCCAAGAAGGACAGATCGCAATTTAGATGAAAATACACTAAACTATTTTTTGTGTTTAGCTTGGATACAAAAAAACCGAGAACATCGTCTCGGTAATTCTGACCAACAACCAAACCTTGAGGGGTCTCCATCTCTCTGCTCCCAAGCACTTAAGTGCTCTCCAGGTCAGAAAAAATGGCGGGGTGGACGGGACTCGAACCCGCGGCCTTCCGCGAGACAGGCGGACGTTCTAACCAACTTAACTACCACCCCACATCGATTTGGAGAATCTTTTATAGCTACTCTGGACCCGCAATTCAACAAGATTCTTTAAAATAATCCTTAGCATGGCGCTTAATGCCCTTATTTTGGGCACCTAGACCACTTGGAAAAGCCCTAATTCGGGTATACTGTCATTTCAAGACCCAAAGGAGGCCCCATGAAGAAGGCTTTTATCATTGCAACGTTGCTTATTTCCCAAACGGCCCTTGCCGAAACCATCACTTACAATATCGAAGGCATGCACTGCGGTTCCTGCGCACGCTCCATCAAAGCTCAGGTTTGTAATATGGAAGGCCTGGAAAAATGCGAAGTAAGTGTTGGTAAACTTGTGATCTCTCCAAAAGCCGGAGTTACAATCTCTCAAGATCAGATCCAAGCCGCCGTCACAAAAGCTGGCGAATACAAAATCATTGGCTCATCAAAAAGCAAATAAAGTTCTTTAGAAAAGAAGACCTCTTTACTAAAAACATCTAAATAATTTTACCGACTCACCGACTCTCTGTCGGTGACGTCGCAAATCAACTTTGTCATAATCAACCCTATGACCGTCAATCCATCCACCTCACATCAAAAAGGACGCCTTCTTATCATCGACGATGAGTCCGAACTGCGTGAAGTTCTTATTGCCTTGCTTGAGACCTCCACCTCTTTGATTCAAGAAGCCGCCAATGGCATTGAAGGCATTGAGCTTCTTAAAAAACAAAAGTTCGATGCCGTTCTTTCCGATGAAAAAATGCCTAAAAAGTCGGGCATGGACGTTCTGAAGTGGATGCGGGAAAACGGCCTGAACACCCCCTTCATTATTCACACAGGCTACGGGCAAAAAGACATCGTCTATGAAGCACAAAAGCTGGGCGTTTACGCTTTTGTCAGCAAACCCTGGGACGAACGTGCCCTGATTCGCACCGTCGAAGAAGCCCTTCGCTGCGGCATGGAGCAACAGAAAGACTAAAGCCTTCTTGTCACAACCTAAGGATTCCCTCATTATAGAACTTTCGGGTCAATGACCCTAGAATAGGAATTCCCATGCAGAAACTTTTTTGGCTTGATATGGAGATGACAGGTCTCGATGTCGAAAAAGAAGTGATCATCGAAGTTGCAGCCATCGTCACTGATCTCAACTTTAAAGAACTCGACACTTTTGAGACCGTGGTGAAACAGCCGCAAAAATACCTCGACGCCATGGATGCATGGAACAAAGAGCATCACAAAAAATCCGGACTGACTGCCAAAGTTCCCAACGGCATGGAGCCGGATCAAGTCGAGGCGAAACTCGTGGATCTGGTAAAAAAGCATTTCCCCGACCCGAAAGATCGCCCCGTCCTTGCGGGAAATTCGATCATGCAAGATCGTCTTTTTATCAACAAGTACATGCCGGATTTGGCGGCTCGGTTGCACTATCGCATGGTGGATGTTTCATCATGGAAAGTCATCATCAACAACAAGTTCAATTATATCTACGAAAAGTCCAACAAACACCGCGCTTTGGAGGACATCCGCGAAAGCATCCAAGAACTTCGTCACTACTGTGACAAGATGAGCTTTGATAAAAAGTAATGCCTCAGAAAAAAGAAGACGTTTCAGACTCTGCTTTTAAAAATTGGATCAATGCCGATCTCGTGGGACGGATGGCGACGCACATTCAACATCACCACCCGTCCTTCAACCGCAAAGAATTTGTTGTTCTGACCCTGGACCTTCCAAATCTTGAGCTCAAACCTCGCGTCCAACTGATCTGTGACTACTTAAAAAAATACCTTCCCGAGGACTACAAACAAGCCCTCCGTCTTCTTCTTAACGCCACAACAGACCCCAGTCCCAAAGCAAAAGCCCTGACCGGCTTTGATCTTTGGGCCTTCACAGAGTATGTGCATCGTTACGGTCTTAAAGACTTCGAAGAGTCCATGGAGGCTCTTTACGAACTCACGCAAAGATTCACCGCCGAGTTTGCGATTCGTCCTTTTCTGATTCATGAAGAAAAGAAGACACTCAAAGTCCTGCATCAGTGGAGCAAAGACAAAAACCGTCACGTGCGCCGCTTGGTTTCCGAAGGCAGTCGCCCCCGCCTTCCCTGGGGTGAACAACTAAAGTCTTTCATTCAAGATCCATCCCCAACACTGGAACTTCTAGAAAAACTGAAATACGACGAAGAACTTTACGTCAGAAAATCCGTGGCAAATCACCTCAATGATATTTCTAAAGATCATCCCGCTTTAGCCGTAAAGACGGCAAAAAGATGGCTAAAAGAAGCCCCTGAAAAACACAAAGGCAAAATAAACTGGATCGTCAAACACGCTCTAAGAACTTTATTAAAAAAGGGACACCCTGAAGCCCTGAAACTTTTAGGTTATAAAACGGCGGGAAAACTTCAGGTAAAAAATCTAAAACTCTCTGCTAAAACCTTAAAAATCGGCAGCACCCTTGAGTTCTCTTTTGACCTCACTAGCAGCCATCCAGCTCAAGTCATGGTGGACTATCTGATTCACCACAAAAAATCCAACGGCGAAAACAAACCTAAAGTTTTCAAACTTACCAGCAAATCCCTCAAAGCCGGCGAGACTCTGAACATCAAAAAGAAACACTCGTTCAAACCCGTCACCACAAGAAAATACTACCCCGGCACCCACCACCTAGAAATCATGATCAACGGCCAACTCCTAGCCAAAACCCCATTCACCCTAAAAGAATAACAACTCTCCATAAAAAGTTTTCTGCTCTTTAAAAACAACAAAAATCCCTCAAACCAGAACTCCCCTCAACCCGAACGACCATCTCCCCAACAAAAACCATAACAAGAAGACACAATTCCAGCACTTTGTGTTTAAAAGAAGGGCTGCCTGAGTCTTGCAAAACCGAGTTCCGCAGCGCCCGACACCCCTGCCATAGCAATCAGAAGACTAAAAACAAAAAAAAGGGGAGCCAAAAAGCTCCCCTTTGCACGAGGACTGTCTGAGCGTTTTGCAAGACTCAGGCAGCCCTTCTTTTAAACCCAAAGCGCGGGTCAATTAGTATCGATAGTGCTCAGGCTTGAAAGGCCCCTGAGGATTCATGTGCAAGTACTTCGCCTGCTTAGAAGAAAGTTTCGTCAACTTCACTCCTAATTTATCAAGGTGAAGAGCCGCCACTTTTTCATCCAAGTGCTTCGGAAGTCTGTAAACAGCGATATCTTGATATTTATCTCTGTTATTGAACAACTCCATTTGCGCCAAGACTTGGTTTGTGAAGGAGTTACTCATCACAAAGCTTGGATGTCCAGTCGCACAACCCAAGTTCACCAAACGACCTTTAGCAAGAACGATCACTTGTTTGCCGTTTTTCATCGTGTGGATGTCCACTTGTGGTTTTACTTCGCGGATTTTTGAGTTTTTGTTCAACCAAGCCATGTCGATTTCGATATCGAAGTGCCCGATGTTACAAACAATCGCGTTGTTTTTCATTTTGTTGAAGTGTTTGTCAGTGATGATGTCGCAGCAACCTGTTGCCGTCACGAAGATATCACCCACAGAGGCCGCTTCGTCCATTGTTGTGACTTCAAAACCTTCCATCGCAGCTTGCAATGCGCAGATAGGATCAATTTCAGTTACAAGAACACGCGCACCCAGACCACGCAAAGAGTGCGCAGAACCTTTACCTACGTCGCCGTAACCAGCTACTACGCAGATTTTACCAGCGACCATCACGTCGGTAGCACGTTTGATTCCGTCCGCCAAAGATTCACGGCAACCGTACAAGTTGTCGAATTTAGATTTAGTGACAGAGTCATTGATATTGATCGCAGGAACTTTCAATTTGCCGTTCTTCAAAAGAACTTCCAAATTGTGAACACCCGTTGTGGTCTCTTCAGAGATACCGATGATCTTCTTCATTTCTTTCGCGAAACGGGGCTCATGCATCATGTTGGTAAGGTCACCACCGTCATCCAAGATCATGTTGAAGCCGTCTTTGCCCCAACCAACAATCGTTTGCTCGATACACCAGTTGAACTCTTCTTCCGTCAAACCCTTCCATGCAAACACAGGGATACCCGCAGCCGCAATCGCGACAGCCGCGTGGTCCTGAGTTGAGAAGATATTGCAAGAAGACCAACGAATCTCCGCACCCAGTTCGACCAATGTTTCGATCAAAACAGCGGTTTGGATTGTCATATGAAGGCAACCAGAGATGCGGGCACCTTTCAACGGTTTTTGTTTTCCGTACTCTTTACGAAGAGCCATCAAACCAGGCATTTCAGTTTCAGCGATTTTGATTTCTTCACGTCCCCACTTCGCAAGTTTTGCGAAGACTTCAGGGTTTTCCATCGCCTCTTTGCAAACTTTGAAATCGCCTGCAGGAGCTTTTGTCGTCGTCTTAGCGTTTTTTTTCATAGCGGACTTTCCATTCGTTGTCGTTAATGACATTGATTTATCCTTGTTATTAAAAATGTATTTTATAGTTTATTCAATTAAGGAAGAGTTAGTATCTCATATCCCGTATCAGTCACAAGCACCGTGTGCTCAAATTGCGCTGACAATAGACCATCCGCAGTATCGTAGTACTTGATACTCGACCCGGGGATGGCAAACTCAACGACTTCGTCCGTTCCTTGGTTAACCATAGGTTCCACCGTAATACAGTGGAATGGCACCAAACGGTCGCCCTTCCCTTTCTTACCGAAAGAAGGAACAAAAGGCTCTTCGTGGAACAGACGACCGACGCCGTGCCCCCCGATCTCCTTCACCGTTGTATACCCCTTGCGAGTCACAAGTTTATTGATTTCAAATCCAATGTCCCCGGTAAATCCGTTGGGAGTGATCGCTTCAATCCCTTTGTCACGGGCCATCAGCGCCGTCTCCACAAGGTCTTTGGCCTCGTCGGACACATTACCAATCATATACATCTTGGAGGTATCGCCAAAGAAACCATCAATCCACGAAGTGACATCGACATTGATAATATCCCCGTCCTGGAGAATGGTCTTATCATCAGGGACACCATGACAGACGACCTGATTGACCGAAGTACAGGTGTATTTGGGATACCCATGATAACCGATACAAGCCGACTTCGCGCCTCTACTGAGCATAAAATCATTGGCAAGCTCGTCGATCTCATTGGTGGTCATTCCTACTTTAATGTATTTATCAAGGTAGGTCAGAGTGTCGGCCGCAATACGGCAGGCGATAGTCATCTTTTTGATTTCTTCTAGTGAAAGCGGCTTAATTCCCATAGGGGCATTTTATAACACAGAGGCCCCACCTTGGATAGATCAAAGGAATCTAAAACATAAAAATGCCAGGAGGGCATAAAGTCATCGAAGGAATAAAAAAAGCCTAGGTTTGACCCTAGGCTTTTTGAATCTAGTTCAGCTTTAGGCTGATTCTAAGACTATTTCAAGTGCTTAGAAACAAGCTTAGTCATATCGAACATAGAAACAGTCGTTTTACCGCCGAAAACTTCTTTAAGTTTTGCATCAGCGTTGATGTTTCTTCTGTTTTTAGCATCTTGAAGACCGTTCTTCTTGATGTAAGCCCAAAGTTTTTTAACAACTTCAGTGCGAGGAAGTGGAGAAGCGCCAACAACTGCTGCCAAAGCTGCAGAAGGAGTCAATGCTTTCATGAATGCTGCGTTTGGTTTACGAGCAGATTTTGCTTTTGGAGCAGCTTTTTTCGCAGCTTTTTTAGGAGCAGCGGCTTTTTTTGGAGCTGCTTTTTTAGCAGCTTTTTTTGGAGCAGCTTTTTTAGCTGCAGCTTTCTTTGTAGTAGCTTTCTTAGCTTTCGCCATTCTAAATTCCTCCGTTAGGTTTTTAGTCTCGTTTATACGAATGAGCTTAGTGTGTATCTAAGTCGAGTCGTTTGTCCAAAAAAAAATGCAGGTAAATTCATTTTTTTTGCATTTTTCCCTAGGGAAATCAGCTTTTCCCCTCTAAATATGCCCTTTTTCACAGGGAAAAAGGCTATTTCTCGAGGGAAAACCCCTTCTGGACTGAGGAATCCAGGGGGTGCGCCGATAAGAATCACATGAGTTTTCAAGCAAGCTTTAAGCAAATTCTACGAGAGAAAATGGGGCCGCAGACCTCTTCTTCCGAGGGAAAAAGTGCTTCTCCTATGAATGGAGACCCCGCCCATCTCGCTTATTTGCTGGGACAAATCAGTCGCTTAGAACTCCATTCCCCCCGAGGACATTATCCCCCTCCCAAAGTTCGTCCTCAAAGAAAACCCCATAACTTCACTTCCGCACAACGACTCTCCTATGAGTTCCTAAAGTCTTGGATCCACGATCTCAGTGAAGGGTACACCGGCTCTGAGCTTAAGAAGGCCTTCCGTCAGGCCGCCATGATCCTTCACCCTGACCATGGTGGAAGTGCGCAGCAATTTTTAGAACTCAAAGAACATTATGAGACTCTTCAAGGGATTTTTTCTAACTAGAGCCCCCCTCAGAGATTACACCGCTGAAATACCAAAATGAGCCAAGGCACCTCTTAAGGTTTCAATAAAAGATACCGAATAGCTATCTACGTGAATATCCTGAACGTCCTTATTTATTCATTCGTTCTTCTTATGGGGTTCTCCGCAAGAGCGACTCCGGGAAGCCTCACCTATCAAGGTCGCATCAAGGGACTTGATGGCGCTCCTTTAGAGATCAATGGCGTTCAATTTGAATTCTCCATCACCAACCCCACTGGGACCTGCATCGTTTATAGAGAGAAGTCCAATTCTATAGATATGCGGAACTCGGGAGGTGTGTTTGACGTCCCCATTGGAACAGGCTCCCAAGACTTCCCCGCCTCAACGACCTTTAAACTTCTGGATGCCTTCGATAACTCCCAAAGCCTCGACTGCGAAGGCGGCGGCACCTACTCCCCGGTTATTGATGACAAACGCCTGTTGCGCGTGCAGTTCTTTGATGGCTCTGGCTGGAAGCTGATTTCTCCCGACAGTGAAATCCGCTCGGTCCCTTATGCGGGCCACGCCAAGACCGCACAAAAGCTGGGCACGAATGTCGCCTCGGACTTCGTTTTGAAATCCAATATGCCCCTTTGCGCGGCGGGCACTTACCTCCGTCACATCGCCCCAGCCGGGACCTTTGAGTGCACGACACCCACAATTCCAGGCGGCAATGTCAGCGGAAACATTTCAGGAAGTGCCGCTGGCTTTACGGGAACGCTGAGCGGAGATGTCTCTGGGACTCAAAGTGCGACCAGCGTCGACAGAATCAAAGGCGTCTCGGTTGTCATGACAGGAATCAACACGGGAAAAGTCCTTAAGTACAATGGCTCTCAGTGGGCTCCAGCCGATGATTTAGGCACTACGGGGGCCCTTACAGATCTTGCCGGAGACGTGAGCTCCACAGGAGCCCCCACCGCCACGGTGACAATCAACAACAGCGCCATCTCAACAGGTAAGATCGCTGACGCTGCGGTGACCACCCTCAAGATAGCGGACGGGTCTGTTAACTCTGCAAAAATAGCTGACGACACTCTTGTCGATGCGGATATTGCGGCCAGCGCCGCGATTGTGGATTCAAAACTTGCGACGATCTCAACGGCTGGAAAAGTTTCTGGAAGTGCCATCACCTCAGGAACAATCGGTGGCTCCACCGCCATCAACACGAGTGGTTTGATTCAAACATCCAGTGCCGTCAGAGTCTATGCCGGCGCAAACTATGTCGAACTTAAAGCCAAAAGTGGTCTAGCCAGTAATGTTCTTCTCACTTTACCCACTTCTTTGGGAACGAACGGACAGGTTTTAAAAATCAATGGTTCCGGAGAACTTTACTGGGACAATGCCACGGCGGGATCTGTCACAAGCATTGATACGGGAACGGGACTCACCGGAGGCCCTATCACCGGCACTGGGACTATTTCGCTAGCCAACACGACCGTCGCTCCGGGATCTTATGGCTCCGCAACTCAAGTCGGAACATTCACCGTCGATGCCCAAGGGCGTTTGACAACCGCAGGAAACACAACGCTGACTCCGTCTTGGAATTCGATCACCGACAAACCTACAAGTCTTGCCGGATACGGCATCACGGATGCCCTTTCCTCTTCCGCATACTCTGTGGATCTCACCGATGCGGTTTCTTGCGCCGCCAATAAAAAACCGTACTGGAATACCCTCAGTGATAAATGGATGTGCGCCGATATCGGATCT
The DNA here is from genome assembly GCA_024711265.1 of Bdellovibrio sp. GTDB lineage: Bacteria > Bdellovibrionota > Bdellovibrionia > Bdellovibrionales > Bdellovibrionaceae > Bdellovibrio. The sequence continues at coordinate 10,167 of JANJTG010000115.1, forward strand.
CTGGATGCTTCAGCCATTACGACAGGAACGATTGATCCCAGTCGCCTCCCCGCCAGCACTTCTTACTGGTCTTCAGCAACAGGAGGAATTAACTACGGAGGTGGGACTGTCGCCGTGGGAACAGGAACCCCAAATGCATCGGCCATACTGGATTTAAATTCAACATCGCGCGGACTCTTGCCACCCCGATTGACCACCACACAACGAGATGCCATCACAAGTCCGGCCGCAGGATTGATCATCTACAACACCACAGCACAGCAGTTGCAAATTTACGATGGCACAAATTGGATGGGCGGCAGTGGCACCGGGACTCAGGAGGTTGTTCAAGGTTCCGCTGTCACTTTAGGCAATGCCGTCAATACGGATGTTCTGTCTTTGACAGTGAATTCGGGAGGGAAATATTTGATTCTGGCTTCCGGAAATACCAGCACGTCACAGCCTTGGACCTATTTTTCTATTCTTTGCTCTTTATCCAGAAACGGTTCAAATATTGACTCCAAACATTTTTACTATGGAGGATCCAGTGGCGGAAGCCCCCCAGGGGCTCCTTTCCTCTTATATTCCGCGACCACCGTGAACACGGGGGACGTTCTCAAGGTCTACTGCTACCCTTCGTCCGACGCTGCCACTCGAAGCGCTACCGGATGGAAAATCACTTTATTGAATTTAGGAATCAACAATCAGATTGGCGCCGACAATCTGGGGAATCACACCGCCACTCAGAACTTGAACATCGCCGGTTATAAACTGATCGGTGGTGGCAGCGCAGGTTTATCAGTTGATGCTTCCGGAAATGTCGGCATCGGCACCACCACTCCGACAGCAAAACTTGAAGTGAGTGGCGACTTAAAGATCAGTGCGACACTTGTGTCCTGTACCGCCGCCGACGAAGGAACAATGCAATACGACAGCACTTTAAAAGTGATGAAATTCTGCGATGGCACTTCGTGGAAACCCACCTCCAAGTTCGTCGGTGCAAGTTGTAAAGATATCTTACAAAAAGGCGGCGACTTCGGTTCGGGATATTATCAAATAGATCCAGACGGTGCCGGAGGAAATGCTCCCTTTAAAGTCTACTGTGACATGGAAACCAATGGTGGTGGTTGGACGCGTTGTTTGGATGTCAGAACTTCGGACTTCCCCACTATCAACACCAATTCTTGGTACAGAACTGCTTGGACCGGAACCAATGGTTATATTCGCGACTGCAGTGGTTTGACGGGAGTCACGCAAAGTTACGTGGAGGCCAATATCGATTACTCCAACGCCGACGCAAACACCTGTCGTTATAAATCCAATGTCGTCACTGTCGCCGGGGTCTACAACACCTCCTCCAATACAACAAGATACACCACCGCTGACGCCAATGCTTGTGGCGGCGTGGACATCTGGTTTATTCCTAATGACGTGAGTGTGACAACATGCTGGACGGAACGGGTCACGGGCTTCTGGTCCAATGCCTGCGGCAATGAAGGAATCGCTTTTACCAATAATGGAGGCTTTGCCACGAAACCGGCAGACACGGGGCTTTTGGATTCCTCGGGCGGACGTTATCTGTTCCAATACTGGAGATAACAATCCCGGGATAGACCGTAACGGCTTCTTGCCTAAAGCTCAATAAACCCAAAGGAATGGAATACTAAAAATAAAAATGCAGGCAAAAGGCTTAGCAAAGCTCTTGTGCGAAAAGCCGAATTTGAAATCGCGGCGATAAGAACGCCTTTCGCACAGTAAGAGGCCAACAAAGAAATTTCCACAAGCTTTTCATACTGAGCACTGTCAATGCCACTAGAGGCATAAAGTTGTGCTGAAGAAATCAAAGATCCATGCACTTCAAACAACGACACCACAAAGGTCAATAACATCAATCCCTGGCTGCCCGCCCAGATTTGCACGGCCTTCGAGGCGGCCATAATAAGAACAATGAACCCGGTCAACTTTAAGGTCGAAGCAACATCTAAAATCTTCCCTTCCGGAGGCAAAGCATGGCGGCGCTGAGGCTTTCGACGCCACAATCCCACCAATAGCGCCACGGTCACTGCAATAAGAATGGCGAGATGAATATGCACAACCTTTAAAGCGGCAAGCCCCCCTGCTGCAGCAAGAAAAGCCACAGTCTCTAGCAACATCGCCAAAATGGAACTCTGTAAAGCCGCAATTCTTAATGTTTGAGAGCGTTCGACCTCATGGGAGTCTTTAGCAATAGAGACGGTCGTGGCTGTACTCGACAGCAATCCCCCGATAAATCCGGACATCAAGGCCCCGACCCTATGACCTAAAACCTTTGTTAGGCCCGCGCCAAAGAACTGCACCGCAGACAGAGCAAAGAAAATTAATACAATTTTCTGAGGACGAAACAGTCCCCAAGGATCTAAAGCGAAGGGGGGAATTAGAAGTGAGGCAAAGAAAAGAAGGAGCAGAAATAACCCTGCTCCCACCCATTGTTTTTTCATAAACGGTTTCTCAAAGTCCCTAAATCATTTTAAAGCGTACGCGCTTAGGACCTGCATTTTCACCCAAGCGACGTTTACGATCTTCATCGTACTCCGTAAAGTTGCCAGGGAAAAATTCAATTTTTGAATCCCCTTCAAATGCCATAATGTGCGTACACACACGATCCAAGAACCAACGATCATGCGAAATGACCACGGCAGATCCACCGAACTCCAGAAGAGCTTCTTCAAGAGCACGCATCGTATTGACGTCCAAGTCATTTGTTGGCTCATCCAGCAGCAATAAGTTGGCACCCTCTTTAAGGATCTTTGCCATATTCACGCGGTTTCTTTCGCCCCCAGACAACTGACCCACTTTTTTCTGTTGATCTGTTCCAGAGAAATTGAACCAAGAAACATATTGACGGGCATTGATCTCACGAGTTCCCAACTGAATGACATCCGCACCGCCAGAAAGCTCTTCAAAAATCGTTTTGTTGGGATCTAAAGTTTCACGAGTCTGATCCACGTAGGCAATCTTCACGGTTTCGCCCACTTTGAAAGATCCACCGTCTGCTTTTTCTTTGCCAGTGATCATGCGGAACAAAGTCGATTTACCAACCCCGTTCGGTCCAATCACGCCCACAATCGCACCTCGTGGAATCGTGAAGCTGACGTTGTCCAAAAGAACTTTATGATCGTAGGCCTTCGTGATGTCTTTGGCCTCCACCACAATGTCCCCCAAACGAGGTCCCGGTGGAATATAGATCGACATCTCTTGAATTTTCTCTGGAGACGCTTCTTTGATCAGATTTTCGTAGTTTGAAATACGCGCTTTGGATTTAGCCTGACGAGCTTTCGCCCCTTGACGAATCCACTCCAACTCACGTTCCAAAGTTTTGGCTTTACGAGCTTGGTCTTTGGCCTCATTGGCCATGCGCTTGTCTTTTTGCTCTAACCATGAAGAGTAGTTTCCTTTCCAAGGAATACCCTCACCGCGATCCAGTTCCAAAATCCAACCCGCCACATTGTCCAAGAAGTAACGATCATGCGTGACAGCGATCACAGTCCCTGGGAATTTCGAAAGATATTGTTCTAACCATGCCACAGACTCTGCGTCCAAGTGATTCGTCGGTTCGTCCAAAAGAAGAATGTCCGGCTCACTCATGATCAATCGAGCTAAAGCCACGCGGCGCTTTTCACCACCCGAAAGATTGGTGACCGGAAGGTCGCCATCTGGACAACGAAGAGCATCCATCACGATTTCAATTTTTTGATCTACGTCCCAAGCTCCCAACGCTTCTAATTTTTCTTGAATAGCTCCTTGTTTTTCAATGAGCTTGTTCATCTCATCCGGATCTAAATCAGGATCACTGAACTTGTCGTTAATAGAGTTGTATTCCTTCATAAGCTTGGGGAGTTCGCCCATGCCAGCAAAGATGTTCTCTTTCACCGTCAGAGTTTCATCCAAGTGAGGTTCCTGTTCAAAGTATCCCACCTTCATTGTTTTTGAAGGGAAGGCTTCGCCCAGGAAATCCTTATCCACACCTGCCATAATTCTAAGCAAAGTCGATTTTCCGGATCCATTCAGACCCAAAACACCGATCTTGGCTCCGTAGAAGTAAGAAAGATAAATATCCTTCAAAACATATCTATTTGGAGGATATACTTTACTTACGCCCTTCATTGTGTAGATAATCTCTTGAGACATGATGTCGCACTCCTAAAAAATCGGTATTTCGAGGTAATTTACCAGCCTAAAAATACTTGTCAAATGGAGTTCATTTTATCACACTATCGCCCCTGTGCATGAAGCACTTTCGGTAGAAAAAATAAGCAACTAAGAAGAATTTAGACAGCGAATGAGTGACGACATCTTAGACCCACAACTGCCCGAAAGGCATAATCAATCCAAGGACTCTTCGGCTTCAACCGAAAAGAAGGAGTCCTCGCGAAAGTCCTTGTTTGGGAACCTGAATCAGGATCTTAAGCAGGCTTTGGATACGTGGGACACCCTCACAGAAGAGATGAGTCACAAGGTTTCCCCCGAAGAAGAGCAACTTCAAGAGGTCAAAAGGCTTCTGGGAGAGCTTAAAGCCAAACTCAACGAATTCAGCGAATAAGAAAATAATCTATTTAGTGGATTTTCCGCCGCCCCGACATTCGGGCGATTCAAATTCAAGCTTCGACTTTTGCAGGTCCCACTCTTGAGGGGTCAGGGTTCTTTGAGTTAAAGCGTGAAGGCCGCTTTGCAGCTCCGCCTTCAACAACTCATTGATCATACGCTGACGGTCCACGCGGGATTTTCCCTCAAAAGACGGAGAAACGATCAAAACTTTAAAGTGAGTTTCACTCCCAGGGGGGACGGAGTGCATATGGCTCTCATTTTCGACCTCTAAATGCAGAGGATGAAGAGCCATTGTGAGAATATCATTAATACGAATTGCTCTGGACATGGACTTTAGTGATTTTTCTTTTCAATTTTTGATTTTACAAAATCGAAGCCCATTTTAGCCATCGCAATAACGCCCTTTTCTTCAAGCTTCTTTTCAACATCCTTCGCTGTACGGAGGGCTTTGGCCGCCGCCATTTGCGCCAAAGGATTTCCTACCGGAAGACCTTGAAATTGGCCATCATGCACCCACTCATCAGCCACCGTGTCTGCCAACTCCATGACCTTCGGAGCCTTCTGACGAATCAGCTCACTGCCATAAAAATCAAGATGCACTTTAGTACGGGCTTCAGAAGGTTCCTCCCCGTAGGCCGGACCACCTTCCGCAATCATTTCGGCTTCGGCTTGAATCTCTTCAACGTAAACACCTTCGTTCTGAGCTTCAGTGTTGATCGCGTCAGCCTCTTCAACGATGTATGCCGCTTCAACTTGGATCTCTTCAGCTTGGGCCTTAATTTCTTCGGCCTCGCTCATATTTTCAGACATCTCATGATGAGGACGACGCTTGTGGGGATGCTTCTCGTGAGCCCCTTTAGTGTGATTTTTGGCTTGATGCTTTTTCTTCCCATCGTAGTGCTTGATCTCTGGCATATTATACCTCTTAAACAAATCCTAACATTTCACGGGTTACAAAATCATAGTCTGCTTTCACCGGAGATTTCCCAGCAAAAAGACTTTTGCCAGATCGCACGGTGTTTTTTACTTCAGAGGAAGTTCGAATATAACCCTTCATCAGGGAATCTTCAAAGTCTTCAATACATCTCTGTAAAAGCTCATGGCTGGTATTTTCCCGTCCATCAAACTTTGTAAATAAAATCTTTTTCGAGAAATTCAATTCAAAATCGCGCTTGATGTCTTCCAACTCACTGAGGTTCTTATGCAACCCGAGGAAGGCAAACTTGTCAGGGTTCACGGGCAAAATAACTTCGTCGGACGCCACCGTCACTGCCGTGTTCACCGCACTCAAGGCTGGTGCCGTGTCGATCAAAATCAGATCATAACGATGTTTGATTTTTTCTAACGGTGTTTTGACGATCTGAGCCCAGTTGCGATTGGAATTTAACAAAACACGATCCAAAACTGAATTGTTCAAAGACGAAGGGATCAAGTCGACATGAGGTTCGACAAAACGCACACACTCTTCAATGCTTTTGCGTTTCTCGGCAATGTCCACCCACACCGGAAGACTTTCATCCTCCACTCCCAAAGCAAAACTAAGATTGGCTTGCTGATCCAAATCCACAAAAAGCACTCGTGCGCCATACATCGCCGCCCGCAAGCCCATATTCAAAACTGATGTGGTTTTTGCCACGCCCCCTTTGAGCATTTGAACGGAAATCACTTTGCGAGGATAAACATAACCTTCAGATAAAAGAAGCGAACGAACTTCCTCTGGCAACAACCAAGGAGATCTGATTTTTTTTTGCAAAACAACTTCGGCCTTTTTCTTTACTTCACTGGAGGGAATTTCCATAAAAGAGGCCAAATCACTGAGGGTGATACAAAATTCCTGTTGCGCCAATGTGGACATAGGACCTCCTTCTGGATAAGAGCCTACCCAGAGCGGTCCTTAAGAGCAAGAGCGGCGCACAGAGTTATTATCATAGCTCCGGGGGACTAAAGTCTTCCAGGTGTTGGACTTCCTGCTTTAAAAGCAACTTCATCTGCTCAATGTCCTTGTCGCTCTTATAAGACCAGAGTAATTGCTCGCGCATCTTCCGAAGCTGCCAGATCTGTTCAGGGGCCAACGGCCGCAAGGACTCAATCATATGGCGCAAGTGAAGATCGACCTCTCGCTTAAAGTCCCCGTAGTCGGCGTCCTCTTCCTTATCTAAGAAATCCAAAAACTCAGCAATCGACGGATGCATATAGAACTCCTCACATCCCTCTATTCTCCGGCCTCAACCCCTTCTTTTCCATTCCCCTAAGCTTTTCCTGCCAACAATCACGCGCTTCCAGCCAAGGACGGTAGTTTTTTCGCAAATTTAGCCTCTCACACCTGCCCTCCACCGCCGACGACTAATTTTCGTGCATTCCACCCGCGTCTCCCGTAATAAAGAAAGACTTTCTCTTATGAACTCGCGAGGAGCCCCATGAAGCCCGTTCAAAAACTGCCTATTATTGAAAAATCAAAACACTGGCTTATCGTCAACAAACCCACCGGGATCTCAGTCCATAACGAGGCGGGCGACGTCCGCAGTCTCTTAAAAAAACAACTTCACCCTGGCACCTTTCACGATATCTACCCCGTGCATCGCCTCGATAAAGAGACCAGCGGTCTTTTGGTGGTCGCCACAGAGCAAGAAACCGCAGCTTCACTTTCTGAGCAGTTTCAAAACCATAAAGCTGAAAAGATGTACTACGCGGTTCTGCGTGGTCCTATGGACGTTTCCGACGAGTGGCAAGAATGGGCGTTCCCTATTTCTGATAAAGCCGAAGGACGAAAAAACCCTCAAGGCCTTTTGAAAGACCGTATTGAAGCCAAAACTTTGTACCGAGTTCTTGAATCAAATAAGTTCTTTTCTTTGGTGGAACTTCGTCTATTAACGGGCCGTCAGCACCAAATCCGTAAACACAGTGCTTTGGCAAAACATGCCATCGTCGGGGACTCCCGCTACGGCGACCCTACATACAACAGCAAAATGGCGAAGATTTATGGCAACGATCGCATGTACCTGCACGCGTTTCGTTTGACTCTTCCCATTGGTGGACGCGTGCAAACTTTCGAAACACCCATTCCTCCTGATTTTAAAAAGCTTTTTCAGAGTTAAGAAGGGTGTATCAGCTACTTCTTAGAAGGCCCGATCTTACTATCCAACTTAGAAAGAAAACTAGCGACCAAGTCTTCTCGCTCTTGCCCTGAAACCGGGCGAACCCCTAAGGGGAATTCCTTATAAAGTTCTTTGGGAATTTCCAGCAAAAACCGCGACGGAGTCACGGGG
>JANJTG010000432.1 GCA_024711265.1 Bdellovibrio sp.
TTAGAACTCCTCCAATTCTGATATAAACAACGGAATTATTTCTTAGGTATAGGAAGGGCTTGCTATGATGCGCACGTTAGTTATCTACGCTGCTATTTTATTTTGGGGCTTAAACTCCTCCGCTTATTTCGAACAGCAACACTCTTCATCAACTCATGAACAAGACGTCGCCGAGGCTCAAAAGGCCATCGACATTTACCATAAATCCCTTCGTAAAATGATGGGCCCTTTGGATGGAGAAGCCCCTTATTCCGAACAAGGTAATCAAATTCGCAAGGCCGAGGGTCGCGTTGCTCAAGGATATTGGATCAACGTAGACACTCGTGACCAACAAGCTTGTAAAGAGGTCTACGAAAGCATTCGCAGTCTGAAATCCAACGAAGGTCAAAAAAGCCTTCGTGAATTCTGTAAATACGATCCTGCGCAACCGATGTTGTCTGTTCTGGTCCTTCAAGACATCAACGCCACCGAGTTCCGCAGAGAATTAGACATTTCCAGCTTCAAAACCACCGATCAAAACATCGTAACAGACACTCGCAACATGGCTCTTACAATGGTCGGCGCTATGGGGCTTTTCTGGATGCTTCCTGAGTCCACGACCAAATGGGATAAAAAGGCCATTTCCGAATCAAAACACGGCATCTTCACAGAATACTTCAATAACGTGAAGAAGGGCCCCGTGATGGATGGCGATAACTGGTACTTCAACTGGATCGGACATCCCGTGTCTGGAGCGGCCTATTATACTTTGGCTCGTCATAACAACATGACTATGATGCAGTCCTTTGGCTACTCGGTGGTGATGTCCACATTCTTCTGGGAATATGGATTTGAAGCTTTTGCGGAGGTTCCTTCAATCCAAGACCTTTTCATCACACCCATTATCGGATCTTTGTTGGGTGAACTTATGTACAGAGCCGAGCTTTCCATTGTCGCAAATCAAGGAAAGCTCATGGGAAGCAAAGCCTTGGGTAAGTTGGCTCTGGTGATTTTAAACCCTATGGGGGCTCTTTCTTCTTCCATCAATAAAGCTTTGGGATCTCAAGTCATTCAAAGCGCCAAAGCTGATTGGGTTGTAAGAAATGAACAACACGAACACCAGCAAGGTGTCAGTTCTACCTACGTGGGTGTGCAATTAAGATTTGTCTTTTATTAAGAGGGGCTGAGCTTTAAAGCTCAGCATCCTTAACGACAGTCAGCTTCGTAGCAACATCAATCCCTGAAGATTGATTTTTAATCGCCACAGATGGGTTCTGAACCACACGCTGCTGAAGTTTCGCGAAGATAGGCTCACGAATCG
>JANJTG010000137.1 GCA_024711265.1 Bdellovibrio sp.
GTTGCTGGTGGCTCTCATGAGAAAGGACAAATCTTAAGCCCGGAAAGGGAAATTTATAAGAAATATTCCGTGGCCGGGAATTTGGATGTGGAAAGAGCTTTAAAAGTTCAGCCCCAGCCTCTGATTGTTATTGATAACAAAGAGAAACTTGAGATTCCCTGGAATCGAAAAAGCAAAGATCTTTTCTTTGAAATGTCCTTTGTGAACAAATGGTCTGATGTTGAAGTCTCAAAAGTTCAGATGAATGCACAGTTTTTGAAGCCGCATCCAGAGGCGGTCCGTCCTTGGATCACGTCCGTTAAAGAAGTGGCTCCTTATGCCTCGACGTGGAAAACCGGAGAAGTCCGTAAATATGTTGTGGCGATGAGTATTGTGGACCACGCGGATCCTTCTCAGTCACGAATTCCCAGCGAACTTGATTTGACGGTCGACGTGAAAGTGGAGGGGCAAGAGGCCCGTCGTTATGTCGTGGAAAGTGAAATCACTGTTGAAGTGAATGGGGATCTTACGGGGAACGATGTTCAAGTCTTTCCTATCGAGGGTATGCCCAAAGGGCGTTTGTCTTTTATTCCTGTGGATCAAAATTTAGACGCCCATCCTCAACAGCGCGATTACTTGGCGTTGTCTGAACAAAAAAACACTTGGCAGTTATGGGTGGTCGCAGATTCTAATGCCGGGACATATAAAGCCACGGGCGGAACGAAGATTCGTATTGAGGGTAAAAGTGACAACTTAATGGATAAGGTCACGGCTCGTATGGATCTGAACGGTGACGGGCAAAGTGAGTATGTTCTCGGTGTGCTTGAGGATACAAGTGATGACGAAGAGGCCAAGGGCATGCCTATGAGTTTCTTTGTTTTTGATAAATCGTTGAAGCTGCTTGAAAGCTTTAAGTATGACGGTGTCACGGCCGCCATGCCGTTGGACGCCTCTCAGATCTATTGGCAAAAGATCGGCTCAACCAAGCGTCCAGCGTGGATTGGCGGAGGAAAAGATCCTGATCGCAAAAGATCCTTGAAAGATCGCTGGGAGAACCCCAACGACAATGAACAACGAAAGCTGCGATTCTATTTCTTGAATGAAAAGAATGAGCTGAAGGCCTTGTCAGAGCACGAGGACTACAAGATTGTCGATATCATTCAACCTCGCCAGGATCAGATCGAGGCGGGACGAATCTCCATTTTGTTGGCGAAAAACTTAGGCACAGAGGCGAAACCTTCGTACCTATACAGTTTTGCGATCGCCGAAGTCACAGGTGGAAAGATTGAGAACTTCATGGAGCTGGATCTTTTCCATGACGTGAACGTGTATCGAAACATTCTAGATACCCGCGTCGATAAGATTCAGTCCTTGGATTATAACAACGATGAGTATGCCGGTAGTTTTTGGTTTGGTGAGGGGCTCAATCGTCAGCAGCGTTTGACTTTGTTTGATAATAAGAGCTGGGATCTTTTGGACAGGCAGCTTTCTGCTGAGCGGTCCCAATTTGACTCTGCTTTGCGTGTGAGAGCTGTTTTCGCAGGGCTTCAGCGTAAAGGGGCCTTTGTTCTTACAAACTCTGAAATTCAATATCATGATCTGGTGACGGGTCAGGTGCGAAGCCGCAGCCTGGATAGATATACGTTTTTCCCCGACAATTTGTTTGTAAGTCTTTATATTCCCCTGACGGTGCGTGATGTACACGACGCATCAACAAAGCTTCCTGCTCTGTTTACAACCGAAGGAGCGGGGCTCAGTCGTGGTGTCAAAATGTTGGTACCGATTTTTGCAAGGGATGGATCTGCGATCGAACTGGTGTCACCAGCTCGCTTGAGATTTAAGTCCTCTGGCTGTCGTTCAATGGAAACGCCAGTGTTTGAGGGCACCAAGGGAGCTCACTCGTTCGATTATAACTGCGGGGATAAATTACTTAGAATTAACTTAACGTATTAATGAATTTGGGAGGAACCACAATGAAAAATATGATTCGTGCGATGTTAGCGACAGTAGTAGCTACTAGCTTTGCAGCCTGCGGAGGCGGGGGCGGTGGAGGCGGCGGCGGAAGCCAAGTTCTTTACTATCCTTATGAGACTGTTTACGGTGATGTTTGTAGCACTCAACAGCCAACTCCTGGTTGTACTTTCTTAAAATCAAATGGACAGAGAATTACTGTAACGGAAGATCCTCACTATGGTCGTACTGGTAAAGGATCTGATGATATGTGGTATGTGGTCTTTGACTCTAATGGGAATGCTGAGGTTTATGACCAATACGACAGATTCCAGTATGTCGCGGATGTTTCAGAATTTGCTGGTTACATCGGTGGCACAACTATCGGAGTGGGGACGACAGGCTTATTTTGGGAAAACGTAGCGGGTGGAACATACTGGCTAGGTAAGAACGGAGTTCTTTACAGCGCTAATGTGGGAGAATCTCAGTACGGTCAAGCTGTGAATGACAAGACCGCTTCTTCTGCAACAGATACAAACTTCGCGGCCTTGAATTCAGATGCGAACAAAGCACTTGTGAAAATGGCTTCTGATAAGTTGATGAAAGAATACGGCTTCAAACAAGATAAAGCAGTTGCGGTTGCTTCTGCATTGAATTCTTGGGCGGTAGCGGCTTCTGAACGTGGTGTGACTTCGACAAAAGATATGGACAAGACTTTCAAAGCGGTTTTCGGAGTTCAGTTCTCTGACGCCTTGGCAGCGGCAAAAGATCTTTCGTTGGGTGACAGCGCAGCGATGCAGGATCTGACAAACAGATCAGCTTCTGAGTTGGGATTGAAGCCTCACCAAGCTCAAAAGTTTATGAAGGGCATGTACAAAAAAGCTCTTGCAAGCTGGGGTTACGACGAGAACGCATTTAACTGGTAATTGTTAGATATTGAAAAATCAAAACTCAATAAAACCCCATGGTGAAAACCATGGGGTTTTGTTTTTTTCGCGAAGAGTGAAGACCGCTGTGGTGCCCTTGAAAAAATTCAATTTTTTACAAAAGCATGTACACTTTGCGTCACCGGAGATATGTAAGGGTTCTTCAATGAAAGGTTCCTTATGAAAAGCCTCGCGCTAATTTCTCTTCTGCTTTTTTTCTCATTTGAAAGCCATGCTGTTATCAAGGCGAAGCTCAGTCAGACAAACAATCCCACGGCACAACATATCTTGATCGCTGGCGAAGGTGGGGATCTGGGGACCATGTTTTTAGAGGCTGCTCTTGGTAAAGCTTATCGAATTCTGGAGGCGGAACCTCAGGCGGAAGTTGTTCTTTATAGCAATATCAATTCGTCTTTAGAGAAAGAAACACAAAAAGTCTTGGCTGCGGGATTGATGATTGAACGGGCCGATAAAAAAGAATTTGGTCTTCACAGTTTGGTGGAGGAGGTTCGGGGGGGGCTTCCCATTGCTTCCTTGAGTTTTCTAACTCACTCGGCCGTCTCCTATGGTGTTCATATGTATAAAGGGGGGCGTTTTTCCAGCTCCAATCCTCTGTGGGAGGGGTTGAAGGGACGTTTTACTGAGAAAGGTTATATCTTTCTTTCTGGTTGCAACACAGGCTTTGATTTGGCTCCGACGTTGTCTCGACGATTGGAAGTTCCTGTCGCTGGGACTTTGACGTCAGCAGAGTTCCAGTATCTGGATGAAAAAAACCAGTGGCGCTATTCCGCGCCAGTGAGTCCCGTTACTTATCCGCAAGTGAGTTCAAATCGGAAGTCATTCTTGACGCCAGTGAGTTGTGAGGCTGGGGCCTGCATCCGCATGCAACCTCTTTTCAATTCTTATAGTGGTTATTGGGGTGAATACAAAAATGGAAGTTTCCCAGCCTTTAAGTTTTTCTGCGGTGGCGTCACCAGCTCTCATTGCGAAAAGACCATGGCGTACTCTTTGTTTCACCAACTGACCGACGTTCCTTTGACGGCTCAGTCGTCTTATCGTGATTTCCGCAAAGCCCTTCAGTCTTACATGTGTCCGCGATTCAACTCGGCGGCGGCGATTGAAAAATGCGAGGCTGAACTTGAGAGAATCGAAGTGCAAGGGGATTTCTCGACTTTTTCTCCGGCCTTGGATACGACGCTTCAGTGTGATGCGAATGGATGTCAGTTTGCCTTTGAATGTAAAAAAGCCTTCTTCAGTCGTGATGAGAAGTGCTCTCTTAAAAAGAGTGAAACTTTATCTACAACTTTTGTGGATGAATACAGAAGATATCTTCGTGGTTTTTTAAACTAAAAATTTCGAGATAAGCTGGGAGTCTCAGAAAATGCTCCCAGCTTGGATACTTCGCCTAGAAGTAGGCAATAAGTCCTGCCGCCAGGTTCAGACCTGAAACTGTGCTTTCTCCAATGCCGGATTGTTTTTGATAGATATAGCCCGCATCCATGCGCAACCCCACGTTGCTGCCGGTTGGGAACCATTTGGCAAAGGGGCCAACAAAGAAATCCATGATGTCAACTTTGGATCCAGACCCACTATCGCGTTGACCGAAAGACCCTGTGCCTCCCACTCCGTATAGAAAAGATTCTCCGGAAATATTAGGGATCATGTTGTAATCCGCAAATCCGCCCAGTCTATAAAGTGTCGTTGTGATACTTCCCGTCGCATCCGAGGTGTAAGACAGTAAGGGGCCCACTTCGTAGGTACCCATGTTCCAACCAAACTTACCAGACAGGGTAATGTCGGTTTCATTTTCGGCACTTGCAGCATCTGATTTTGTGCTCATAAGGCTGAAGCTCATGGCAACGACGTATTTGCGGGAACTGGAGGCATCTGAGGTTTCACTGAATTCATCGTGAGCCAGTTCATAGACTTGTCCCTGTTCAAGGCGTCCTCCTGCAAACTCTACGACAGCTTGGTTGCCTTTCACCTTGCGAACTTTGATTTTCTGAGCAAAGGAAACGGAAGAAAAAGTTAAGAGAGCCGTAACAAGAAGCCACTTTTTCATAAAAGACCTTTCCGAAGGAAGTAACCGATAACTCAAAGTCTTTCAATCCTCTCTGGCGCTGTCAACCGGAAGTTGTCTCATCTTGAGACTCAAAGATTTCTCTAATTTAAGTTTTATATATTTAAAGCCGAAAGTTATAGAACTTAGGGGAGAAGGGAGCCATATGTCGTCTTCCTGGGGAGACATTCCTGCGTGGGCCTATGAGGCTGCTCAGGCACTCATGCAATCTTTGAACGTTGTGGATCCAGCGACATATGCGCATTGCTGTCGTGTGGGCGAAATGTCCCGTAAGTTGTCCAGAGATATTGGCCTGAATGAGTACGAACAAAAGCTTGCTGAGTTCGCGGGGCTCTTTCATGATATCGGCAAAATCGGCATCCCTCAGTCTATCATCGCGAAGCCAGGGAAGTTGGATGAGTCCGAATACCTGATGATGCAAAATCATTCTGTTATCAGCGAAGAAATTGTGAAACCTCTGGCAAAACATAGTTTTTTTGCAGAAATTCTTCCTAGCATCCGTGGGCACCATGAGCGTGTGG
>JANJTG010000166.1 GCA_024711265.1 Bdellovibrio sp.
ACGAATTTGATGAGTTTTTAGAGGACCTTCAAGTTTTCATTCAGCAGACCTTAAGAAAATACGACGTGGATGATCTGCGTTCGCGTCGCCTTCACCAGGTCAATTTCAACATCCACGCCGTTTCAGAAGAAGGGTGACTTCGTCTTTGTGGGCAAATTGCCCACAAAAAAATATCGCCCACAGCTTCACGCCGTGAGCAGCTATGCTCACGTCAGTCTCTCCGAACCACCAAACGCGTCTTCTGTAAAACGTCTCGACACCCAATAAACAATAAAGCACCCCCCTACGGGCATAACATTTGCTCTCCCCCTCGGCATTAACACTTAAGCATCCGTTTCACCAGGCGGGAAACGCGCTCTTAAAAAACAACTGTTAGAGAGGATTTTATGAGAAAAAGTATTTTGGCGACCGCACTATTGGCTTCGGCTTTAGGAAGTTCCGCTTCTGCGGGCACGGGGCAAATCGGCTCCGGCGCTGTTGAGGTGAAAAGCTGCGCCATTCACCTTGCCGACTATGCTTACAGTACTCCCCCGGCACCTATTTTGATGTTGTTAAATGAGAAAGGTTATTTCCCCGTCACGGCGCCCGTTCAAGGAAGCTTAACTCTGGATGTCGACGGCGAAGAAGTCTTCGCAGGTTATAAATACAGTAAACTCGGAGAACAGTTCTTAAAAAATTACGCTGTTATCCACTCCTTAAATCTCTATGGTGAACAGAACGGAGGAGATTTTAAGACGTCCGTAAAACACGCGTCAGTGAAACAGTCCACCAGCGACGCCCTTTCAGCTCAGGACAAACGTTACGACGAATATCTCACTTTAAAACCCGAGTCGTTCCTGAGTATGATTCGCCAACTGCCTAATTGCAGAAACAGCATCCTGATCCCTGTCTCATCACAGCAACAAGAAAGCTCTCCCAGAGAAGCTTGGGATTGGACGAAGGTGCCTTAGTTTAGGGTCGTCCTTGAAACTACAAAAGGGCTGCTGACCGCAGCCCTTTTGCTTTTTGTGACCTCACACAAGCCCGGTCTATAATGTCCACAATGACATTTCCCTTTTTTAGCAAAAAGTCTCATCGTGATGGCAGGAGGTTTTTATGAAAACACTTAAGTTTTTGACTTCCTGCACGTTTCTGTCAGTTCTTCTTTTCAGTGTTCAAGGCCTGACGTTCCCGTCCATGCTTTCCGCAGAAAGCACCAACACCATGACATTCACGGAGGCGACGAATTACTGCCGCAACCTGAGTGCCCCCTGCGATCTTGCCGTCGATGGCAGCGCCTGCGGAAGTGACTCATTGAAAGGTTGGTTTTTACCTTCCGCCGATGAGTTGGCAAGATTTGTGGGACTTTCAAATTCTGAATCCTATCTTTGGACTCGCACTCCCTACTCAGAGTATGACAAGTACATTGCTTTGAGTTTGCTGGATGGTTCCTGGGGATGGGCTGAATACGGGGCCGCCGTGGGAGCTCGCTGCGCCCAATAAAAAAAGCCCCGGGGAATATCCGGGGCTTTAAATTCTCTTTATCTTTGTTAGCTAAAGAACTAGATCCCTAGTAAGACTTCGCAAAAAGAACCCATTTTGTTGCAGGTTTCCCAGAGAAAATGCAGTTTCCTTGAACGGCTTCCTGCTGCAATGGAATACAGCGTGGAGTGACTTTCAGTTTCGCTAGCAACTCATGTCCAATGCCATCCTCGCTCCAAGGAACCATCGCAAAGCCCGGCGCCGAACTTTCATCGCCCTTAAAGTAGTCTTCAAATTCTTTCAAGGATGTGATGCGTTTGATATTATCATCACGGAACTTTTTCGCTTTTTCGAAGAGTCCATCTTGAATCTCTTGAAGAAGATTTGCGATGTTCTCAACAAAAGCTCCTTTAGCGTAAGAGGTTTTGTCTTTAGGACCACGATCCCGACGCCCTACAAAGACCTCCCCTTTTGCCATATCACGAGGTCCCACTTCGACTCTCACAGGCACGCCTTGTTTAATATATTGCCATGCCTTCTCGCCACCACGAAGGTCGCGGTCATCAATTTACACTCGTACTGCCGAGTCTGAGTAGTTTTGCTGTTTAAGTTCTTTGGCTAAGTTTTGCACGTACTCAAGAACCTGCGTTTTTTCTTCATCATTGCGATAGATCGGAAGGATCACAACATGCAAAGGAGCAATTCGGGGAGGAACGACAAAACCATTGTCATCACTGTGGGTCATGATCAACCCACCGATCAAACGAGTCGAAACACCCCATGAGGTCGTCCACGCAAACTCTTCCTTGCCTTCCGCACTGAGGTATTTGATCTCAGAAGCTTTAGCAAAATTCTGTCCTAAGAAGTGAGAGGTTCCCGCCTGAAGGGCCTTACGATCTTGCATCATCGCTTCAATGGTGTAAGTATCCACAGCCCCAGGGAATCTTTCATCCGAAGTCTTCATCCCTTTAATGACCGGCATCGCCATGTACTTTTCTGCAAAGTCAGAATAGACGTCCAACATCTGCAAAGTCTCTTGCTGAGCTTCTTGGGCGGTGGCGTGAACTGTATGACCTTCTTGCCACAAGAACTCTGCGGTTCTCAGGAACATGCGCGTGCGCATCTCCCATCTCATAACGTTGCACCATTGATTTACCAAAATAGGCAAATCCCGATAAGACTTCACCCACTTCGCAAACTGATGACCGATGATGGTTTCACTGGTGGGACGAATGATCAGAGGCTCTTCCAATTCTCCGTCAGGAATAAGCTTTCCAGTGCCATCGCCTTTCAGACGATGGTGGGTCACCACCGCACACTCTTTCGCAAATCCTTCGACGTGCGCGGCTTCTTTTTCCAAAAAGCTTAGAGGAATCAAAAGAGGAAAGTACGCATTAACGTGTCCAGTGTCTTTAAACTTGCGATCCAAGACCGCCTGCATGTTTTCCCAAACAGCGTAACCCCAAGGTTTAATCACCATACAACCGCGAACGGGAGAATTTTCGGCCATGTCCGCCGCGACAATAACCTGCTGGTACCATTCAGGATAGTTTTCTGAACGAGTGGGTGTGATTGCTGTATCTGCCATTTCAAGTCTCCTAGTTGTCTTTCGTATCGATTCCGTATGCCTTGATCTTTCGGTGAAGATAACTTCGTTCCAGACCAATCACTTCCGCTGTTTTGCTGATATTGCCGCTGTTCTCTGAAATCTTGCGAAGCAAATATTCTTTTTCAAACTGCGCGCGAGCTTCTCTGAACGTGGAGAGATCCTGCATCTCTACGGCCTTTTCGTCGTCTTTATCGATCAAGCCCGCGAAACGAAGATCATGCACATCCACAAAGTCACTCGGAGTTAATATATACACGCGTTCGATGAAATTTTTAAGCTCTCGTACGTTGCCTGGCCATTGGTAAGAGATCATTTTCTCTACGGCCTGCTCCGAGAAAACCTTTTTCGGATAACCGCTTTCCCGAGCCACGTTGTCAGAGAAGTAAGAAACCAAAACTGGGATGTCTTCCATATGCTCCCGCAACGCCGGAACACGGAACGGAATGACGTTTAAGCGATAATAAAGATCTTCGCGGAAACGGCCCTCTTTCACTTCCTTGTCAAGATCTCTAGAAGAGGCGGCAATCACGCGAACATCATTTTCAATCAGCTCATTTCCACCGACGCGAGAGTATTTCTTTTCATCAAGATAACCCAGAAGTTTTGCCTGAGCGGCCATGTTCATTTCGCAGATCTCCGCAATATACAGAGTTCCACCTTGAGCTAGGTCTAGCTTTCCTTTTTTTACACGATCTACGCCCGGCATTGCGCCTTTTTCAATTCCGAAGATTTCGGCTTCAAGAAGATCCTCCGGAATACCTCCGCAGTTAATTTCTACAAACGGACGGCTGGCCCGGGCACTCATGTAGTGAATATTCTGGGCTACCAGTTCTTTCCCTGTGCCCGCCTCTCCTTGAATTAAAATCCAAGAATTTGTCGGGGCCACGCGCGCGATAATTTGTTTTGTTTGTACAATAGAGGGGGCTTCACCAATCAAAGCAATAGATTTGCGAAGCTTATTGAGAAGAAGAATTTTTTCTTCCTTCTGCTGTTGGTAGCTCAAAATATTCGCAATAACGATCAGGATCTTATCCATCGACAGTGGCTTCTCGATGAAATCCCAGGCTCCAAGTTTTGTCGCTTTTACCGCAGTTTCAATCGTGCCGTGACCAGAGATCATAATGAACTCCAGATGAGGGAACTCTTTACGAGCCATCGTCAACACTTCGATACCATCGAATTTCCCTGGCATCCAGATATCCAAGAACACAATGTCAGGCTGAGTGTCACGAATCGCCTGCAAACCAGACTCTCCGTCATGGGCCAATGAAACTTGATATCCTTCATCTCTCAATGAGGCAGAAAGCACATCACGAATGGGAGCTTCGTCGTCAATAATCAAAATTTTAGTCGCTTGAGCTGTCATGATGGACCTTTCTTCTTACTCGCCCGCAGGTTTCCACGCACCCACTTCGTTGACAGGCATTTCGATCACCATCTTCACCCCTTTGGGATCATTGGCCGTAGCACGAATGAATCCATTATGGTCTTCGATGATCCTTTTCACAATGGCTAAACCTAACCCAGTTCCACCCTCTTTTGTAGAGTAGTATGGCTCAAAAATGCGACTTCGATCCGCCGCCGGAATGCCTTCGCCATTATCCGCCACGGTTAGACGCACAGTTTTGATATCCCTGTCGTATCGAGTCATGATTTGAACGGCCCCCTGTGGCTCTTTTGCAACAGCTGAAACCGAATTATCAATCAAATTGACCAGAACCCGCTTGATCTGATCCGGGTCAAACTTGAACTCCGGCAATTCGACGTCTTTGGCAAAATCGAAACGAACTTGAGGATGGGCTTGGCGATAGAGACCCAAAGACTCTTCCACAACGCTGTTAAGATCCCCCACGACAGGGCGCGCTTGCGGGAGTCTGGCGAAATTACTAAATTCATTCACCAGATTCTTCAAACCATCAACTTGCTTCACGATCATCGTCGTGCAGTCACTGAACGCTGGATCTGTGATTGTTGCTCCGAATTTTCTTTGCAGACGTTCGGCAGAAAGTTTAATGGGCGTCAGAGGATTTTTAATCTCATGAGCAATTCGTCGAGCCACTTCCGTCCAAGCCGCCGCTCTTTGAGCATTTACAATCGGAGACATATCATCAAACACCAAAATCTTACCGATCTCTTGTCCTTTTTCATCTTTCAACAACGAAAGATTCATCATCAACGGCACGGCCTCGCCTTGGATATTAAGACGAAGCTCTTTTTGGATACTTTCAATCTTGTGATCCATCATGGTCTTTTGGAGTTCCGCAAAAGTGCGAAAGTACTCCAACGTCAACAGGTCACGGACGGATTTTCCAATAAACTTTTCCGGATCAATCTTTAACAACTGAGCCGCATGACGATTGATTGTCGTTACTTCTCCCGTGGAATCCACGGAAATCACGCCGGCGCTCACGTTTCTCAGAACGGTGTCCGTGTAACGCGCGTGCTGATCCAACTCT
>JANJTG010000332.1 GCA_024711265.1 Bdellovibrio sp.
ATTTTGGAGAAGAGAGTCGTTGAACGAATTGTCGCCAGCGAGAGAGCCATTAAAATGGCGAAGCGAGGGCGTCTTGAGGCCCTGAAGAGCGTGAAATTTTCAACGGACATTGGGAGAGTCCGAATTTCAGATGCCATCCAATCAGCTTCTGAAATGAAATTTAGTACTATTAAAGTTTTATTTGGGTCTTTTAGTTGCCACAATAATTTTGCACTATAGGACATAATTGGCTGCCTACTATGTAGACAGCTCGCGCTAAACTCTTACAGCCGCCTAAAGATTGAAGCGTTCGATATAAAGATACGAATAGAAGAGTCTTGTTTTACTGTGCTCTTTTAGCCTATTTTTGAAGTAAATAGGTTTCTATTTTTGCATCATAAATTGACTTAAAAATGAGAAGTATGTTCTACTGTGGGAAGTGTGCTCAATATTTGAGCAATCAGGGGTTTTGATTGAACGCGTCTTTATTAAAAAGGCTTTTTAGGGCGATAGGAGAGCATTCTAATGAGGAAGTCATTAGAGTTTGCAGAGCCATTATTAAGGACGCAAAAAATAGAAGGCATGTACGTTTAGCTCATGAGCTTGAGGAGTTGCTAGAAGTTAGCTCTAAACCTACTCAATCTAACTTTGTGGAAAGCAAGGTAACTTCATTAACTTCTATAGCTCCATCTAATCAGATAGTTAATCCAATGATCTCTATGACTCGAAGAGATCTCCTTGAGCACCATATGGTGTTGCCACACCAAATAGAACAAAAGTTTTCTCGAATTGAGTGTGAATATGCTGCGAGAGAGCGCCTCGCTATGCATGGGCTTAAACCAAGGAAAAAAATTCTTTTGTATGGCCCTCCTGGATGCGGAAAGACTTTGGGGGCTAAACGGTTAGCGTGGTCTACAGGATTGACATTGGTTAAAGTTCGTTTTGATGTGATGTTATCCTCAATGTTTGGAGAGTCAGCCTCGAATCTCAGAACAATTTTTGATTTTTGCATGAAAAATCCATCTCTGCTGTTATTAGACGAGTGTGATTTTATTGCTAGATCACGTGTTGGTCAGAAGGATATTGGGGAAGTACATCGAATAGTAAATACCCTACTTCAATTATTAGATGACTATGATCTCCCTGGGTTGGTGGTAGCCACAACCAATATTTCTGACCAAATTGATACGGCCTTATTTCGACGATTTGATGATGTTATTGAAATTTCAAAGCCAGGCCCCGAAGAGGTTTTGTCGATTTTAAAAATGACATTGTCGTCGATAAATATAGACAAGCGCATTGATTGGAAAAAGATTGTGAATACTATGGGCGAAGTATCTGCTTCAGAAGTCGTCAAAATAGGTGAGAATGCATCTAAGGAAGTAATTCTGAATGGCAGCAAGACTTTAACCGAGTCACATCTACTAAAAGCCATAAAAGATCTTGAATATTAATTCCTTGCATAAATATATTTATATTTATGCAAACTAAAAGCAGTTTTTCACATTTAAAGTTGGTTAAGGTTAAATCTGGTGCTCCAAATCTTTCTGGAGGAGGGGATCAGTCTGAAAAAACCAAAGAGCTAAAGAAAAATAACGCATCACATGCGCTATATCTCAAGGAACAAGTCCAGTCTCTAAAGGAACATTTTGTAGAGCTTAAAAGGCAAGAAGACTCTGAAGAAGCTATTCCTAGCGGAGTACCTTTGCTGCTCAAGGTAGATCCTCAAGTCGACGTCGAATATTTAAGAACATCATTTGGTTTTGAGATTGTGTCTGAGCAGGAAGACGGATTTGTAATCGTCGCATCTGATGACATTGATTTTAAAAAATTTTTAAAGAAAGTTCAGGGGTTTTCTCAAGGTTTGGGAAGAACTGGATCTGTTGCCCAAGTTCATGAAATTCTTTTTGAACCTACACAACGGGACAGGCTCCAAAGAGTTTTATCGGAAGAGTTATTTTCAACTTGGTCCAGTATTAGAGATAATGATGAGTTGATTGTAGACATCAGCGTTAGCTGTGTAGGGACCTCAGAAGTTCCTAAATATCCTGCCGAAGTAGAAGGACAGTCCATAGAAAAATATGCGGAACGGATCGCCACTTGGGAGGAAAAATATAATACAGCGTATTTTACGTGGGACCTTCTTAAAATAGAGCGTGAGAATATGATAGAGGCATATCTTTCGCGATATAGAGGGGAAATTTTAAATATAGTCGACGGAGTTCAAGATAAATTTGAACTACCTGATAGTTTGAACTTTAGGATCAGAATTTCTGGTCGGGGTTTTCGAGATCTGGTTTTAAATTGCTCTTATTTGATCGATGTGGCTGGGCCTGATTCGATTAATTCGGACTTTACGGCACAAGCTTTTGAAAATCAGCTTGAATTTCAATGTAAGATAACTCCCCCAACTCAGGACGCTCCATATGTTTGCATTGTCGATAGTGGAATTCAAGAGGAGCACCCGTTACTCTCAGGTGCGATCGATAAAGCTGCTACAGTCTCTCTTTTGCAGGCACCATTTAATCACGGAGCAGATGAATTTCCTCCAGGCGGCCATGGGACACGAGTCGCAGGAGCAGTGCTCTATAGAGATGGCATCCCCCGCAGTGGACAATACGAATTTAAAAGCTGGCTCATCAATGCTCGAGTATTGGATAACAATAATAGGCTGCCATCATACCTTATGCCTGCGGCCTATTTGAAATATATAGTAGAAAAATTAAAGTCCTATAAATCAGGAGTGAGAGTCTATAATCACTCGATTGGTTCATCAACACCTTGCAAGCTTACTCACATGTCTATTTGGGCCGCCGCTATTGATCTCTTATCTCACGAGCATGATGTTTTGTTTGTGCAAGCCGCAGGTAACATTATGGATATCGGGACTCAGTCAGCTCCAGGAATATTGGACATGCTATCCTCCGGCCACAAGTATCCTGATTTTTTAATACAGCCAGCATCTAGAATATGTAATCCGGCGCAAAGTTTTTCAGCTTTGACGGTTGGATCTGTTTCGCACACAGAGCATAATGATGGTTTAAAAAAATCTTTTGCACGTATCAATATGCCATCGTCCTTCTCAAGGGCAGGGCTCGGGCTTTGGGGAAGTATTAAGCCGGAGGTGGTAGAATATGGGGGCGATAATGCCCATGATATTAATGCTAATCCTGCGATATCCAATCCTCCAGACCTCTGCTTAGAATTGGTCCGAGCTTCAGTTGTGCCACCATCTCCATTAGTTGATCGAGATGCAGTAGGAACTTCATATGTTGCCCCAAAGGTAAGTGCAATAGCAGCGGAGCTATGTCGGCTGTTCCCAAGTGAATCGGCTCTCTTTTATAAGGCCATGATAGTTCACTCAGCCCGTTGGCCGAATATTGACCCATTGTCAGTTGACTCAGATGAGAATCTACAGAAGATGCTCAAATTGTACGGGTACGGTATAGTTAATTTAGATAGAGCATTGGGTAATACAAATTTTAGAGTGACTACATTTTCTCCGGGTAAACCCTCGATTCGAGCCAGAGAAGCGCATATTTATAAAATACCTGTGCCTGAGGTTGTAAGAAAACCTGGCAATGAGAATAAAATTAGAATTGAAGTCACTCTTGTGTATTCTGCCAAACCGAAGCGGACAAGAAAACTTGCTAGAAGATATTTTTCGACATGGGTAGATTGGCAGACCAATGCTTTGGGCGAAGGCCTAGAAGAATTCGCAGGACGTGTTTTAAAAAATCAGCCGGTTCATCGAAAGTCATCTGTTAGAATCGTCATTCCGTGGACTATCGGACATAAAAAAAGCGATGGACAGCTCAGTAATATTCGAAGAGGAGCTGGGGCAACACAAAAGGATTGGGCAGATGTTCGAGCCCATGAATTGCCAAAAGAGTTTTTAATCTCTGTGGTGGGACATGAGGGCTGGTCTAAAGATCCGGAGGATGAAGCAAACTATTGTCTTATAGTTAGCTTTGAAGCCATTGATGGTGACCTAGAGATATACAGTGATATCAAGGTTGCTATTGATAGAATGACGGTAGGAAATGTTGAGGTTTAATTTTTAGACTCACCCTCGTTCACCAAAAATCAGGAAAAAGACCGTGATTTTGGTGATAGTCGGTGACAGTTCACCATGACGAAATTGATAACCTATCGAAACCATTTGTTAATTAAATTGGTTCTTCCCACTTAACCAGATAAGGCATTGAGTCAAAAAAGATAAGCATAAGTCCTCTTTTTCGATACGATTTGTTTGTCGAGAACGAATAGTAAGAAAGGAAAAGGACCTATGCTCAATGAGCATCTAAATACATTTTT
>JANJTG010000241.1 GCA_024711265.1 Bdellovibrio sp.
TCACTTTGAGGAGTTCATGGTGATTGACAAACACTTCGGAGGGCAAATTTTTTTCAGAACCAGGGCCAGTCGTTCACGCAAATTTAATAAAAGAGAATCACAAGTTGTTTTGTTAACGTACGCAAAAGCCCCATGGTTCTAGACCTTTTACTGGTAACTGTTTACTGCTAACATTCGATGAAATTGAACACGTGGACCGACGTAAGGTTCTCGCCCCAGATAACCAGGAGTGTCTTCTAATCTTTGAACTTGAGGCTGAGGAGGAAGTGGATCAGGAATATACTTCTTCGTCGGACATCCCCAAAATGCCAATGCGACCAGAGCAAGAAGAAGAGTGACGACAAAAATTTTCATGCTTTTATTTTCTCTCCACGAGGGAGCGCATGATACTTGTTTTCTTACACTAGACAGACTGTGAGAAGCACAAATAAAAAACTCAGATTCCCTTTAGAAAATCTGAGTTCAATAAAAATAATATTTTAAAAAGACTGATTTAGTAGTGCCAAGGAAACTTCGAAAAGTCCTTACGGCGTTTTTCAACAAACGAGTTGCGACCTTCAACGGCCTCTTCCGTCCCGTAAGCCAGACGTGTAGCTTCTCCGGCAAAAAGTTGTTGTCCCACCAAACCATCATCGATCAAGTTAAAACCATATTTCAACATGCGCATCGCTGTAGGGGATTTTGAATTCATCTCATAGGCCCATTCCAATGCCACCTTTTCAAGATCCTTATGAGGAACGACTGCGTTGACCATACCCATATCAAAAGCCTCTTGGGCCGAATAGTTCCGACCTAAGAAGAAGATCTCGCGCGCTCTTTTTTGCCCCACCATGCGCGCCAGATACGCCGAACCATATCCACTGTCAAAACTTGCCACGTCTGGATCTGTTTGCTTGAAAACCGCATGTTCTTGACTTGCCAATGTCAGATCGCAAACCACATGCAGGGAATGGCCCCCGCCGACTGCCCAACCCGGCACCACGGCCATCACAATTTTGGGCATGAAACGAATCAAACGCTGAACTTCAAGAATGTGTAAGCGGCCCAAACGAGCCAAATCCATTTTTCCAACGGCCTCTTTGTCTTCGTATTTATATCCATCTTTTCCGCGAATACGTTGATCCCCCCCGGAACAAAACGCCCATCCACCATCTTTGGGAGAAGGTCCATTGCCCGTGATGATCACCACCCCAACATCTGCAGAAATACGAGCGTGTTCTAAAGCGGTGTACAGCTCATCGACTGTTTGTGGGCGAAACGCATTACGAACCTCAGGGCGATTGAAAGCAATTCGAACGGTCCCCTGATCTTTCGCACGATGATAAGTAATATCTTGAAACTCAAACCCAGGAACTTCCGTCCACCATTCAGGATTAAAAATATCAGAAACCATAATTCCTCCCACCCTATATCCGATCCGTTTTAGCCCATAAGTAGTGGTCTGCCAACACCAACCATGTCATAGCTTCAAGCACAGGAATTGCCCGAGTCACGATACAAGGGTCATGACGACCTTTCTTGGCCACATCTAAAATAGAACTTGTGGGCTTAAATGAAACTCGTAAAAGAATGTTTTCGCCTGTAGAAATCCCACCACGAATGCCTCCATAGGGACTTTGGGAGTTTTGATGAAACTGCGTGCCTGGCACTGACGCCGCTTCAAATCCCAAGCCCAATTCAAAACCATTTGTCGCTCCCACACTCATGAAAGCCAAAGCAAGATCCGATTTCAATTTGTGAAAAACGGGCTGCCCCAAATAAGCCGGTGGATTTTGAATTAAAATTTCAACAACTCCCCCATGGCTATCGCCTTGCTCTTGCGCCTTCCTTAACATTTCGGCAACGTCTTGATCCCGAGAAGAAGGAAACCGGGCCTGAAAAGAATCAACATCTTTTTGTCCCACCTGAGATCGCTCTTCCTCACTCAAGGTAAACGAACCAATTTGAGAGGCATATCCAATGACTCGTGTCGGAGCACTGACGTGTTTCAGTACCATTTGCGCAAAAGCCCCCGCCATAACCCGAGACACGGTTTCTCGCCCGGAAGAGCGACCTCCGCCCCGATGATCGCTGTGACCGAACTTATTTTTCCACATATCATCGGCATGGCCCGCACGAGGCGCCGTTTTGATCTCTTTATAATCTTGAGAGCGAGCATCTTGATTGCGCACAATCACCGCAATCGGTGTTCCTAAAGTTTGCCCTTCGAAGACGCCGCTTAAAACCTCAGGAGTATCTGCTTCTTGGCGTCCTGAAACAATCTGACCCGTACCATGATGTCCTGGACGACGGCGCTCCAATTCTTTTTTTAAAAGTCCTTCATCAAATGTCACACCCGCCGGGCAACCATCAATGACAACCCCTAAGGCCGTCCCATGACTTTCACCGAAACTGGTCACAACAAAGCGTGAACCAAACTGATTGGCACTCATGACTGCTCCTCGCACTGACGCCAGAAGCCCCTCTGGCCTTGGGCTTGTGCGATAAACATCACAAGACCTGATTGATAATTCGCTCCACATTTTTGCGCATACTCACGCCCCAGGGAGTCCTCTTTATAGTTCAAATCAAAAACCATCGTCGGCTGCCACTCCAGAGGAGGCATCACGGTCTCGGAGGATCTGGGTGCGGCCCAGATAACAATCTTAGGCTCTAACGCCAAAGCCCCGGCGCTTCCAGTCCGAGGGGCCCCCGTGCGCGACGAAAAGTAGCTTGCGTGGGGCAAGGCCTTTTGGATCATCTCCAAAGTTCCGCCTCCACCCCAAACAAAAATTTCTTTTTGTAAAGGAGCAATCATCCCTACACCTTCAATCAACTCTAGAAATCCTTGATCATCCGTGGAGGTCCCTTGCCATATCCCCTGAGCCTCATTCCAATACAAAGTATTAACCGCCTTCAGTTCCGGATGCTGACAAAGCTTCGCCGCATTTTCTTTATGAGGAGCCGTGACCGCAGCATGAGTAAGTCCCAAGTTCTTTAAGAGCGGCACCGCCTCCGCCCATTCCTCGCGCCGAACAGTGATCGCAAACACAGGCATTCTTTTTTTATGGAAAAAGTCTGAATGTTCTAGTGGCGTGAAACTATGATAGACAGGGTCCCCAAGCACGGCCGCAAAATGAGCCGTCTTATTCGGAGTCATCAGCCACCACCACAAAGACGGCTGATCACCGGCGCTTCCACCATCTTCTTTCCAAAAATTGATGAACTGCTTTCCTTTTTGATAGAGGCGATACCAGGCCCATAAACTTTGCTTTGAGCGTGGCAGAAAACTTCTTTTCGCCGAAGAGGTCCTTTGCCATTGATGACCCACACTCAACTCAGAAAAACTTTGAACCTCAGGAGCATATTTCATATGCGCCACCTGATCTTCAAATTTTTGCCATTCCTTCAGGTAAGTCTGATCGTGCAAAGACAGGATCAACTTTTCTTTGGATACATGAGTTAAAACTCTTTCTGGACTTCCCAGTTCCCATGGCCAATCCACCCAAGCCACTTTATTCAAAAGTTCGATCGTTCTCTCTTGATTCCAAAAAAGATCCCATTCACGCTCTTCCCGAAACGAATAAACAAAACATTCGCTGGGCATTTCATTTAAAATTCGCTGAATCTGTTCTTCAGACAACAAATCATCACGAAGTTCAATCAATGAAATTCCCTTGTGAGAATACCTTTCCTTGAAGAGCTCCCAGCGCCTTTCCGTCAGGAAAACATCCGGCAACACCGTCAAAGCTCCCCCCACATCATGAAGGGTATGAGTTAAAAGAGCTTTCTCAATGGCCATAGCCTGATGATGATTTTCAAACAAACCCTCGGGCATGAGGTACACTTCGTCCGCCCGGTGGCGGTAGTTTTGTTCGCGCGCTTCGGCGCGTTTTATAAATTCTTCTAAAGGGGACATCTCCGGATTCAGTCGTGGCCGGTTCAGAAAAATACGTCCGTCCAAATCAGTTCGGCGTTTCACCCAAAGCACTCGAACACTTTCCGGAATCACCGCGAGGTCAAACCCGGCACCTAATACCAGGTACATCTCTTCGTGAGGCTTTTGCAGGGTCTCCAAAAAAAGTTGTCTTTCAAGTTCTCGAAAGTAAGTTTCACCATGTTCTAAAAAAAGCTCTGGAATGGTTTTGCCGATTTTCTTTTCAATCTCTGTATCTAAGTCAATCAACTCAACGGACACATCCCGAAGATAAAGCTGCAAACGCATCATCAACTCGGTCTTACCTGTTCCTCGATGTCCAATAACGGCGGTGATCATGGTGCGAGTCCTATCATGCCCCAAAACTCTGGGAAGCTTTTATTAATGGCCTGGGGCTCTTCGATCTGAAACTCGTGCCCCTTTAACTTCATCAATGCCGCCGCCATGACCATGCGGTGGTCTTTGTCAGGATAAAAGCGACCACCATGCACTAAAGACTGATTGGGATTACCGTGAATAATCATACCATCAGGCAAAACTTCGTGGTCCACGCCGACAAGCTTTAATAAATCAGAAACCTTTTGAATTCGATGAGATTCCTTTAAAGCCAGATGAGGGGCGCCATGAAGCTTCGAAACCCCTTGCGCCCAACTACAAAGTACCGCCAAAACGGGAAAAAGATCTGGCGATTGAAAGAGATCCCAATCCACTGCTTGAAGAGAAGGGCTATTATTTACCGTCAATTGCGACCCTTCCACAAAAAAATCCACATTCATCTTTTTAAAAATCTCTAAAAAGACAAGATCCGGCTGTGCACTTTTCTCTGGAAAATTTTCTAGAATGACTTCACCGGCCAGCGCTCCTGCCGCAGCCATGGTGAAGGTCGAACTTATATCAGGCTCAACAGTCCATTCAAATTTGTCAATTTTTTGCCCGGCAGGAATCAAAAACCCTTGGGGGGTCTTTTCAATTCTCATTCCTAAAGACTTCAACATTTCAAGAGTCAGTAAAAAATAAGATTCCGAAACCTTGTCACCCACAAGTGTGAATTCCAAATCAAAATCCAAAAGCCAGGCATTTAAAACTAACGCCGAAGCATACTGGCTTGATTCCGACGTATTCACCAGCAAAGGGCGGGAGGTTTTTTTCCAACCCTGACTTTCCATCACAAGCTTTTGATCCATAATACGAGCTGTGATCCCCAACTGATGTAGCAAATCCAAAAGCCCTTGCTGCGGCCGCTGCAGTAAACGAGCCGTCGCCAAAAGCTCATGAAAGCCTTTTTGTCGAGACGCCCTGAGGGCCATAAAACGAAAGGTTGTCCCCCCTTCGCCACAGTCAATAGAGCCTTCTCCACTTAGTTGAGCAAGCCCCTGACGCATAAAACGAACATCATCACACTCGGAGTTCCCATAAAGAATCAACTGCGGAAAATAACTTTTCACAATCAAGGCGCGATTAAACACCGATTTAGATCCCGGAATTTCGCCTTGAAAATGAAATTTACCCATTGAGTTCTTCTTCCTTTTGACGACAGACTTCCATAAGAATTTCGTCTACGGTCACTTCTTGAATCACGCACTTCCCAGGCTTTTGAAGAAAGATAAAACGAATAGATTCTGACTTGGTCTTCTTTTTATCGCTTAAAAGAAGATGTCTAAAATCCTTCAAAACAGAGGCCTTCGTCTGGAGAAGTTCATCACGGACCGGAGACAAGAGATACCCCATCACCGGGGCTCGCAAAAGAGCGTCATAGTCCTTCTTGGTCATGATTTTTTTCTCAACACTCCAGCGCAGAGAAAAATCCAGACCATAATTAATCGCCACCCCGTGAGGAAGTTTGTAATAGGATTCCAAGGCGTGTCCCAAGGTGTGCCCCAGATTCAAGACATGACGATACCCAGTTTTTTCATGGGGATCTTTCCCCACCACCTTGTATTTAGCATCGATCGCTGACGCAAGATACTTCCATAAGATGACAGAAGACACTTCATACTCTTTAGAGAGCTGCGACCACAACGCCCCCCCCACGATCCAGGCAATT
>JANJTG010000252.1 GCA_024711265.1 Bdellovibrio sp.
GTCCCGCGAGTTTCTGAAAAAGAACCGTTATGTTCGCGCCGATCTCACGGGCCCCACCACCGAATACAATACGGATGAATCTGAAGTCACTCTTCATTATCGATTGGATAAAACTGAAAAGTACTCTTTCGACTTCCAGGGAGTCCGCTTCTTGGGGATTCGCGACATCGAAGACGCTTTGGATCTTGATAATTTTTATTCAGCAAATCCTGCCATCGGTTCTGAGCTGGCGCAGAAAATCCGTAACTATTATTTAGCCAAAGGTTACGCACGCGTTGAAGTTAAAACGGATGAGACTGAGGGGCGCGAGCCCTTCCAAAGAAAAATCACCTTTTCTATTGAGGAAGGACCACAGATAAAAATTCAAAAGATCTCTGTGAATGGCCGCTTCAGTAAAAAGGAAAGCTATTATGTGGACTTTATCCAAGAACACAGCTCGAAATTGATTGATAAAGGTTATTACAATAAAGAGGATTTTGACATTGGCTTAAAGAACTTGCTTCTGGAACTGCAGAACAACGGGCACTTGCAAGCCAAGCTCCTTTCCACCCGCACGCAGTACAACAAACAAAAGGATCAGGTGACTCTTTACATCAACATTGATGAAGGCCCCCTGACTCAAATTGAATCCGTAGATTTTACGGGCAATAAAGACTTCCCAAATGCTCAACTGCTTCAGGTCACACATTTGCAAGCGGGAGCCCTTCGTTTGGGACAAATTGAGGAAGCCATTGCCCGTCTCAAAGAATTTTACCGTGAGCGCGGCTATATTGAAATGCTTCTGCTTAACGAGAAGGAAGATCTGGTTACTTACGATGAAACCAATACGAAAGCGACTTTGAATTTCAAGATTTTTGAAGGGCCTCAGGTCCGAGTGGCCTCTATCATTCTGGAAGGAAACGACTTCACGAAGGATTACGTTATCCAAAAAGAATTGGAGTTTTCCGAAGGCGACCTTGTCACTCCTTATAAGGTTGAAGAGTCTATCGCCCGTTTGCAACGCACTGGTTTCTTTAGCTCGGTAGAAATCCGCACTTTGGAAGAAAAAACCAACGTCGCCAATCGCACCGTTCTAGTCAAGGTCAGCGAAAGAGAGCCCGGTCTTTTCACATTGGGCGCAGGGGCCACCAACGAAAGAACTTTGACGTTGAGGGGTTATACCGGGGTGGCCTACCGCAATCTGTGGGGAACGGGCCGTGGAGCTTCGTTACGTCTGGAAGGGAACTACAACGTCGCGGATATCAAATACCTTGAAAGCCGTATTGTTGCGGGTTACTTGGAGCCCTACTTACTCGGATCCCGCGTCCGAGGACGTATCAACCTCACCCGCTCAACAACCGTGACCGACTACAACATCCGACAGGTTTCAGAAGTAAATTCCACCACGTACTCTTTGGAGAAAGACTTTACATCACATATTTTGGGAACCTGGGACATTTGGTCCCTCGCGACAATTCGAGACTTCGGTATCGACGATCGTTATCCTTACCCGACCGTGACCCAAGACATCGCAACGACCGGCCCGACCTTGGATCTCGATTTCCGGGACAATCCGTTCAATCCCACCCGAGGAAACTTCACTCGCTGGAGTGCGGAGTACTCCTCCCCTTTCATCGGCAGCACGGAGCTAAACGATTATTCCATTGAATACTGGCGCAGCACTTTAAGCTTCACGCATTATACCTCGGTGGCGGAACTACAAAAACAACCCGTCGTTTGGGCGAATCAAGTGCGTGGCGGTTACTTAAAAAATCTAAGCGATAAGACCCGCGGCGGAGTTCCTTGGGACAAAAAAGGCTTCACATTGGGAGGACAATCAACCATTCGCGGCTATGAGGCAGGAACCCAAGAAGTCTTCCCGAACCGCCAAGATTTGGGGCTCAGTGACGCCGATAGAACTTACTATTTGAAATCAGACGCCACCATGTATCTGATCAAATCTGAACTTCGCTTCCCTGTCTACGGAAGCTTGGGAGGGGCCGTGTTCTACGACGGCGGATCCGTACAAATTCAGGGTTTGGAATTTAAAGATAACTATCGAGACTCTGCGGGTTTCGGTGTCCGTTACAATACGCCGGTGGGTCCTTTAAGTTTGGAGTGGGCTTGGAAACTCGACGCTCGCCCCAATGAAGAGCCTTGGCGATTCCATTTATCTATCGGAACCTTCTAGGTGATCAATCTTGAAAGTTAGCCCGACCATTAATGACCGAGGCCAAGGCCGCCAACTCTCCATCTTTGTGAAGAGTGGAAATGTGCAAACCGCGAATGGATAACTCCAGTCGCTCCAGGGAAACACGCTCCTTCACCACGTGCTCCCGTGACACAAAAATATTTCCTTTTGAGCGCCCCCGAACCAAGTCCATCACTTTTTCGTACATCATCTGAGTAATCTCTTCGTCACGCTCATAGAGATCAACCCATTTACGGCAGTAGATATCCTCAATGGTATAACTTGTGACCTCAAAGAAATTCAAAGTTCTAAAGAATTGCGTACTGCGAAGATTGTAAAATTCCGCAATATGGTGGGGGTGTTCAATATACTCAAAAAGCTTAGGATCATGATCGAACTGATAATAATCCAAGGCCTTATGGATAAAGATAGAGGTCTCTTTGAGTTGATGACCTTCCTTATAGACATTCTTACAGATGCTCAGGTAGTCATGGAGCTGATCCGTCACCTCTTCTTGAGTCTGCAGAGGCAACTGAAGAAAATATGGCAAGGTTTCATTGCCATAAGGTCGCACCGCCATTCCCTCTTGTTCAATATAAGAGGACAACTCTTCACAGAGAGATCTGAATTCTGACACAAGAGAGTGATTAGACAAGAGCCCCCCATTTAAACTCTAATTTAAAGCCAAAAATGAACTTATTTCGCGAAAAAAAAAGCCCCTTTAAAAGGGGCTTCCTTGTCCTATTTCGATTAAAATATTTATCCTTAAATTTAATCTTAGCGAGCTTTACTGCTGGCAAACTTGCGGCGAAGATCTTGAGTCACCTCGTTGATCGTCGCATTCAAGGTCACTTCAAAAAGGTCATCTGCTGAAACCTTATAAAGTTCACCCAATTTTTTAAGCGCATTAATAGGAGGGTGAGAAACACCTCGTTCCCAGTTAGAAATAAATTGAGGCGTTGAGTATCCCAATTTATCCGCTACGTCTCTTTGAGAAAGACCTGCCAATACACGTTTTTGCTTTAAGAAATCTGCTAACATATTTTTTTGTCTCATGTGAATCCACCTAATAATATTTAAGGATAAACACAACCTCGGGAACGTGACAAGTATTTATAAACATCACCGAGCACTTCGTAATCTAATACATTATACCTTGTTTGATGTAAATTGCTTTCTGTTTTTTTGCAATTTCTATGTTTGAGATAAGAGTTATTTCATGTTTTCCCGCAGAAAATGTGGGAGCATGATTCCATGAATCACCTTTCAAACACCCCTTGGACCGAAACTTATAGAATTACCAGTCTGCTCGTGAATCCCCAGGGGAATTTGGGACTTTATGGAGCCCTCAACCTCCTCCAAGAAACGGCATGGATGCATGCAGAACACTTGGGTTTTGGAGTTCGCGAAATGGAATCCGAAGGCCTCTATTGGGTCGTCACTCGTCAGACCTTACAAATGCGAGAATGGCCTCGATTTGGCCAGAACATTACAATTCAAACATGGTTACGGCCGCCAGAGGGTGCATTTATCACCCGTGAGTTTGCCCTGATCAACGAAGATAAAAAGGAAATCGGCCTTTGCTCAACCAGTTGGCTGGCTCTGGATCGTCAAACAAAGAAAATTCTTCCCGCTCAAAATTTACGCCCCTGGGAGAAAATCGCCTCCGCCCGCTCCACCGGGATCAACACTGAGAAAATTCCCGTCGCTGGAGACTACGACAGCTTAGCAAAGTACCGGGTTCGAAACTCCGATTTAGATATCAACCTGCATGTCAATAACACCAAATACTCACAATGGATTTTAGACTCCATCCCCTATGAATTACACAAAACCCTGCTTTTAAAATCCTACTCCGTTAATTTTTTAGCGGAAACCCATCTGGGCGATAAAGTCCTCATAGAGCGAAACTGCCACTCGCCTGACGTGGAAGCAGCCGAAAAAGGACAGACTTCTTATCGCGGCGTGCGAGCCAACGACGGAAAAATACTTTTCACAGCTTTGCTAGAATGGGAGAAGCGGAAATGACCTCCTTACTTGCCTTTAACAATACAGAGATGACAGCATCCTTTAAAGTTGAGGCCGAGCTCTTTCAAATCTCCAGCCACACTCTTTTGATTGAATTCAAGATGTTCGGCCCCCTTGAAAAAGTGGTCTGGCCCCCGCCCGGCGTAATTGAAGCGAGGGAAGACGGGCTTTGGAAAACCACCTGCCTGGAGGCCTTTCTGTCATCGGGGGATCAAAAAAGCGACCCCTATGTCGAGATCAACTGTTCACCCAATGGCAACTGGAATGCTTATTCATTCGGCAGTTATCGCGAGGGAATGATCGCCTCTGAGCATATCACTGTGCGTCTGAAAGAACGTCATACCGAAACCAATGAGGCTCACTTTCAAATTGAGATTCAAAACTCCTCTTCCTGGGAAATCAAATCCTACGGTCTGACCGCCGTTGTTGAGTTCTCTAACGGTGAAAAAAGCTATTGGGCACTCCACCACCCCGGCCCCGTTGCTGACTTCCATAATAAAGAAGGATGGAAGCCCCTCGCGACGCGCTGAGCGAATACGCCACATTCTGCCGGATTCTTGACCCTTCTGGCCACCCAGTTTAGGTTGGGTTGTTTTGTATTTTTCAATCCAGAAAGGACCTTTCATGAAGAAACATCTCGTTCGCGTTTACCCTTCTAAAGAGAAGCTTGATCGCAAAGACCAACTTGCTTGGAAAATGGCCGAAATCGCATCTGACAATGCTCCTATTAAAGCTGACGTTCTTGATATGGTGATCAACCGTATCATCGACAATGCTTCCGTCGCGATTGCCGCGGCCAACCGTCGCCCTGTAGCTTCGGCTCGTGCGATGGCGATTGCCCATCCTCGTAACGGCGGTGCCACTGTTTTTGGTATGCCTAACGATCAAAAATTTGACTGTGAATGGGCGGCTTGGGCCAACGGAACTGCGGTTCGTGAGTTGGATTTCCATGATACTTTCTTGGCAGCGGACTACTCTCACCCTGGCGACAACATTCCACCAATACTCGCGGTCGCTCAACAGATGAACAAATCCGGTAAAGATCTTTTGAAAGG
The DNA here is from genome assembly GCA_024711265.1 of Bdellovibrio sp. Classification (GTDB taxonomy): domain Bacteria; phylum Bdellovibrionota; class Bdellovibrionia; order Bdellovibrionales; family Bdellovibrionaceae; genus Bdellovibrio. Next base: position 5,254 of record JANJTG010000252.1, read on the forward strand.
TCTTGTTACTGGTTATGAAATCCACGTCGATCTTGTGAAAGCAATCTGCCTGCACGAGTTCAAAAAGGACCACATCGCTCACTTGTGCCCAGCTCAAGCTGCGGGTATCGGAACACTTCTTGGTTTGCCGACCGAGACCATCTTCCAAGCGATTCAACAAGCAGTTCACGTTTCTTTCACGACTCGTCAGTCTCGTAAAGGTGAAATCTCTTCTTGGAAGGCTTATGCACCTGCTCATGCGGGTAAATTGGCGGTGGAAGCAGTGGACCGTGTTATGCGCGGCGAAGGCGCTCCATCACCGATTTATGAAGGTGAAGATTCTGTGATCGCTTACATGCTTTCCGGCAAAAACGGAAAATACGAAGTTCCACTTCCTGAAGTGGGCGAAGAGAAACGCGCCATCCTTGAGACTTACACGAAAGAACACTCTGCAGAGTATCAGTCTCAAGCTTTGATCGACTTGGCTCGTAAGATGAAACAAAAAATCACGAACTTCGATGATATCGCAAGTATCGTGATCCACACGTCTCACCACACTCACTATGTGATCGGTACGGGCGCAAATGATCCACAAAAAATGGATCCAAATGCGTCTCGCGAAACTTTGGACCACTCTATCATGTACATCTTCGCTGTGGCTCTTCAAGACGGCACCTGGCACCATGTGAATTCTTACGCTCCAGAGCGCGCGAAACGTGCTGACACTGTGGCGTTGTGGCACAAGATCTCCACTGTAGAAGACAAACAGTGGACCGCTTGGTACCACGAGCAAGACCCAGACAAAAAACGTTTTGGTGGTCGTGTTGAAATCACTTTCAAAAATGGTGAAAAACTGGTTGATGAGTTGGGCGTGGCCGATGCTCACCCTGCGGGAGCTCGTCCGTTCAAACGTGCGGACTACATCCGTAAGTTTGACACTTTGACTGACGGAATTATCACAAAAGATGAGCGCAATCGTTTCATCTCTTTGACTGAGAATTTGGCAGATTTGAGTGCTGAGCAGGTTCAACAGCTCAATGTGCAGATTCCTATTGATAAGTTGGTTAATAATAAACGTGATAATAAGGGGATCTTCTAGATCTTCTTTCCAGACAGCTGCGCTCGGTAACGAAGCAGTCTGTCCGTCTTAAAAGGCCTTCCTGACGGCCCTCGTGGTCGTCAGGGGATGGAGACACTCCGCCCCTCTGTGGGCAGCTGAGCGAAAATACAATCCACTCATCACTAAAATACGGAGACTCAAAATGCTCTTCCCCGAATTAACTCCCGCACAAAAACGCAAAAACTTTCGTGACGCTTTAAAAACTGGCAAACTTCTTCAATTCCCGGGCTCTTGGTCCCCGCTGGTCAGTATGGCGATTGAAAAACAAGGTTTTGACGGTGTTTATATTTCTGGCTCTGTGCTTTCCAATGATTTGGGGTATCCCGACATCGGTTTGACGTCTTTGACAGAAGTCGCTTTGCGCGGCCGTCAAATTTCACGCACGACCAAACTTCCGACCATCATTGATATTGACACTGGATTCGGTGAACCGATGAGTGCGACTCGCACAGTCCAAGAGATGATCGAGATGGGACTTGCGGGTTGCCATATCGAAGATCAAATCAATCCGAAACGTTGTGGGCACTTGGATGGCAAAGGTCTTGTGACTCGCGATGAGGCGACTCGCAAGGTGGCTGCCGCGGCTCGTGGAAAAAAAATGGATGAGAACTTCCTATTGATTGCTCGAACGGATGCGCGGGCTGTGGAAGGCTTGGATAAAGCGATTGATCGCGCGAAAGCCTATATCGACGCCGGTGCGGATTGCATTTTCACTGAAGCGTTAGAAAATGAAAAAGAATTTGAAACTTTCCGTAAGGCTGTGAATGTTCCCCTTTTGGCGAACATGACTGAGTTCGGCAAGGGCCGTCTGTACACTTATGAAGAGCTTTCAAACCTTGGTTACAACATCGTGATCTATCCTGTGACCACCTTCCGTCTTGCGATGGGCGCCACTGTCAGCGGTTTGGCCGAAATCAAAAACAAAGGCACTCAAGAAGGACTTTTGGATAAGATGCAACACCGTAAGGACCTGTATGCACTCACTCGTTATGATGAGTACAATACGTTTGATTCGAGCATCTTTAACTTTAAAGTTCGCGAATAAAAAAAGGGAGGACGAAGTCCTCCCTTCCTTTTTCAGCCGAGCTTTGTTTAATCTCCGCCCCTAAAGAACTCAAACGATACTCCCACCATACCTGCCTCTTTGCTGGCTCCCGGAAAAACATCTGGATAGTACTTTAAGTAAGCCGTCACGCCGATTGAGTAATCTCCTCGGAAATATCCAAAATATTCTCGGCCGTACCGCCAGTCCAAGGTGTACGACGTATACAGTCCCGGACCTCCTCGACTGTCGGTCTTCGAACTATCTCCCCCTTCTTGTTGAGCCGAGAAGCTGACGATCGACGGCCCGACATTGAAATAACTTGAAAGACGATCGCTGTGGAAGAAGCGCCATGCTTTTCCGACCGAGATATCGGCACCGGAAAGTCGCTGATAGTTTTTATTTTCGAAAGCTGCGGGTTCTTTCACGTCTCCAAAACCCCCCAGTGACATTTGTAAATACCAACCGCTTGGAGGTTCGGCAAATCCCGCCATATAGAGATCAAAAACACCCCCTCCGCCGTCACTCACGGAATCCAATCGTCCCAATCTTGAAGCCACTCCGCCGACTCCCATGGAAAGAACTAAGGAGGGCGCTTCGATATAAGAAGACTCTTGGGAAGGTTGCTCCACATCACGCGCAAAATGAGCCTTCAGTTCGCAAGACTCTTTGCCTAACGATACAGGTATCACAACATTCAACGCCGCTTGATCTTTGAAATCGCCTTTTCTTGGAAAAGCCAGAAACCCCCAACTGTACCACCCCTTGCGAACCTCTTGCGCCTTTTGACCGGTGGGAGACAGGAAGTATCTTTCTCGACCACTGCTAAACTTGGCGGCTGCACGCTCTAAATTAACCGCCAAGTCTTCATTGCTTTGGTTGCGAATGCCTAAGAAGAGAAAATTCGTCCGTCCCGTCCTAACGATTTTCATCTCTGTGAGAACTCCGCATTGCTCAGACAAACGAGACGTGGATTGAGTCATGGGATCTTGCCAATCCTTCAGCTCTTCAGGAAGGCGCCCTTGAGCTCCTTGAACTCCCGCATTCACACTTCCCCCGATGGCGGCGGCAACAAATAATGAATCCAGTCCTCCGTTCCCGGCATAGCTGCTCGTTCCAGTAAAAAAGACGGCCATGATGATGCTTAAAGATCTCATTGAAACTCCTCAATGCGATACATTCTTTCAAGACTTAAAAGCGAACCTGATTCCGTCGGTATGTCGATTTTGATGATCGAATCCTTCAATGCCAACTGATTCTTATCCGTGGGGGTTAAATCAATCAAACAAACGACATGGGCCATCTGATCATTCTTCAGACGAATATTTTGAGATTGTTCAGACTTCACGTCCTCGCATTGAAGAGGCGCTTTTTCCATCCCCGCCACCACCATGGCCTTAGGAAGAAGTAAAACTTGATCTTTGCTGTCGGTATTTTTAACCAGAAACTGAATCAAGCGGTCTTTCTTCGCAAAAACACTGCGCTGATAAAAACGCCAAAGTTCGGGGGACTCTGAAACTAAAAATGGGCCCGCTTTAGACAATCTATATTCAGGAATTTCGGAATATTTAAGATGCGTACATCCCCCCAGAATCGGCAGGAAAAGACACAAAATAGAAACCAACCTCATAACAACACCTCTCGTTCAACACTAGGGGGAGCCCTTCGGGGAGTCAAAGAGGACAACACAATTTTCAGTTTGCCTTATCCTTAAGTCGAGAGTCGAGCGCGGCAAGTCAAGTCTTGAGAACTTACCGTCTCCTGTGATTAATAAAACTCAAGAAATGAGACCTTTTAGCCCTTCAATAGGATAAGATATTCACGTGGCAAAACTTAAAGTCTTTCTCTCTGACAGCTTCAATCCCCATCTCAACCTCGCCACCGAGGAATGGATCTTTCACAATCTGGATCCTTCTCAGCAAGTTTTGTTCTTATGGCGGAACGAAGAAACGGTCGTGATCGGGCGAAACCAAAATCCCTGGTCTGAATGCAATCTTGCGAAAATGAAAACCGACCAGGTGCATCTGGCTCGTCGAACCACGGGCGGTGGCGCTGTCTTTCATGACTTGGGAAACACCAACTTTACTTTCTTGTCTCCGAAAGAGTCTTATAAACGAGACAACAATGTTCAGATCATCTTCGACGCGCTCAAAGGTTTTGGTATCGCCGGGGAAGCCTCTGGACGCAATGACCTTCTGATTCCTTTCCATGATGGTCCCCGTAAGTTTAGCGGCAGCGCTTATCGTGAAAAGAAAGACCGCGCCTTTCACCACGGAACTTTGTTATTGCATGCGGATCTGACCCGACTTGGCAACTATTTGACCCCCAACCCGAAAAAGCTTCAAGCCAAGGGCAAAGAGTCTGTTCGCGCTCGCGTGGCCAATCTCAATGAAGTGGTCGAAAGTATTAAACACGATAATATCGTCGAATCGATGGTCGCTTCTTTTGAGAAGTTTTATGGTACGAAGGCCGAAATTGAGCCATTGACGATGACCAGTCTTCAACAGATCCCAGAGTTAAAAGCCCAGTATGATTCCCTAAGTTCTTGGGACTGGCTTTATGGCAGCACTCTGGAGTTCAATCACAAGATGGATGAGTATTTGTCATTGGGTTTCTTTGACTTTCAATTTCAAGTCGAAGACGGACTTATTAAAGATCTGAAGATCTTTACAGACTGCCTTTATCCTCAAGTGATTGACGATATGACAAACCAGTTGCGTGGCAAAACTTATCGCAGCGAAACAGTAAAGAGTGTTTTCGCGTCACTGCGTGAAAAATATTCTGATATCGCGGCCGGACTTGGCGAACTGGAAGAGTGGCTTTGTCGGCACATTGAAATCTAAGAGCGCACAACCACAACCGGAACGGGAGACGATAGAATCGCTTTGCGAGCCGTACTTCCCAAAAAAGCCTTTACGACTTTATTCCGACTGTGTGTTCCCATGACAATGAGTTGGAAGCCTTTGCGGGCTTCTTTCTTTAACGAATCCTCCAGATACTCAGACTCGAGTATCAGATCGGCAATAACTGAAACTCCCTGACGTTCAAATTCGGCCTTTCTTTTTTCCATGGATTTTTTTGCGTCGGCCTTCATCTCTTCAATTACTTTATCAAATGAAAATGGGACGTACCCCGTCATATAGACATTTTCCTGCATGCGACGAATCTGATCTCCGACAGAGTGGAACAGCAAAACCTTCACGCCGAGCTTCTTCGCAAGTTGAAGAGCGGTTTTTTCAGCGCGCCGACTGGAAACCTTCAGATCCGTTAGAACCAAAATCGGCATTTTCTTTTTAAAGTTGGTTTTAAACTCCGACTCCTGAGCCTCGGGACCTAAAACCATCACCGGAACTTCCGCATTTCTTAGAACCTCCTCGGAAACGCTTCCCAAAAAAAGTTTCTTTAAACCACGCAGGCCTTGAGTGCCCATGACAATCATCTCTGGACGAGGCGAACTTCCCATACGTTCTAAAATCACCTCCAAAGGCGCGCCTGAAACCAGATCGATATGCACATGCACAGGTAAGGTCGACAACTCTTCCGCCAATTGAAGCTCGTGTTCTTTTCGTTTCTCGGCCAGTTGTCGGATCTTTTTTTGAGAGTTGGCGCGAAAGTTCATCTCTTCGACATAGAGATATTCAATGTCAGCATCCCAATGTTCTGCATAGTCACCGGCCAGCTTTCGCAAAAGACGCGATCTTCGTCGTCCCTTTTCGGTGGTATTTCCTGCATCGTCCAACAACAGAAAGCTTTTTTGCGCCATGAAACCCCCTCGCCACAAACTAGCTTCCCTAAGAGAGTCCACTCCAGCAATGAGAATAGGCCGTCCTTGCTAGACTACAGGCCCCAAAACGAATCAACCAACAGGTGGAGTTGTGGTGGCGCAAAGCGGGATTCGCTTAAAAAGTTGACCGCCTCCGGGGGGCCAGGCTAGCTTGAGCCATTACTTTATAGACATATTACGCATCGCAATGCAAAAAGGTACGGCGTACCCTAGAGGAGGACACATGGCAGAGTATATCAATCCAGATTACGTTCCAGAACCGGAGAAGATGAACGTTAAAAAAGGTCTTGAGGGAGCCGTTATTGATACGTCTTCTGTCTCTAAGGTGAATCCGGATACGAATTCATTGATCTATCGCGGTTACCCTGTTCAAGATTTGGCAGAGAACTGCTCTTTCGAAGAAGTGGCTTATCTTCTTTATAACGGTGAACTTCCCAACGCTTCTCAACTTGCAGACTTCACAAAAAAAGAGCGTGGTTATCGTGAGATTTCAACGACCTTGTTGAACGTGATCAAAGCACTTCCGCAAAAATGTCACCCGATGGATTCTATCCGTACAGCGGTTTCCTTCCAAGGTTGTGAAGATGCTCGTATTTGGGATTCTTCTCCAGCGACGGACATGGATAAAGCGATTCAGTTGTTGGCAAAGATTCCTACCATGGTTGCTGCAGACTATCGCTTCAAAAAAGGATTGGATTTTATTCCTCCGAAGGCGGATCTATCTATCGCAGAAAACTTCTTCCACATGTGCTTCGGCAAAGTTCCACAAAAAGAAGTTGTGAAGGCTTTTGATGTTTCTTTGATCCTTTATGCTGAACACAGCTTCAACGCATCGACGTTCACAGCCCGTGTTGTGACGTCCACTCAATCGGATCTTTACTCTGCCACAGTTGCCGGTATCGGCGCTTTGAAGGGACCTCTTCACGGTGGAGCAAACGAACAAGTCATGCATATGATGATGGAAATCGCGGACCCTGCGAAAGCGGAACAGTGGATGATCGATGCTTTAGCTCAAAAGAAAAAAGTCATGGGCTTCGGTCACCGCGTTTACAAATCAGGAGACTCTCGCGTTCCGACTATGAAGAAGTACGCGCAAGTGATGGCAGATGTGATCGGCGATCAAAAATGGATGCAAATGTACAATTCATTGGAAAAAGTCATGGTGGAAAAGAAAAAGATCTATCCTAACCTCGACTTCCCTGCCGGCCCCGCTTACTACATGATGGGCTTTGAGATCGACTTCTTCACTCCGATTTTCGTAATGGCCCGCACAACAGGCTGGTCAGCACACATCATGGAACAAGCTGCAAACAACCGTATCATTCGCCCTCTGAGCGAATACATCGGCGCAGATCAACGCAAAGTGACTCCTATCAGCGAACGTCGCTAAGAAAAAACAGAATTAAGAAGATTCTTCAAAAAAGCCTCAGCAATTGCCGAGGCTTTTTTATTGTTATACCCAAGTGGAAACCGCGTATCATTGTTTCGTGAAATTCCTAGTACTCTTAAGTTGAAACTTCAGTTCGACTCAAAACAAAGTCTGTCCTAAAAAAATTAAAGAGAAATTTTCTGTCCATCAAAATATAGCCGTTCGCGGTTGTATTCCAGGAGCATCTTTTGTGCGTTCAGAAAATTCTTTTGCACACTGAGGCTTTGCCGAGTCATCGGCACAGCCAAAATATAATCGCTCTTT
>JANJTG010000261.1 GCA_024711265.1 Bdellovibrio sp.
AAAGAGCGAGTTTTCACTCGCTCTTTTTTGTTTTGGATTTAACCAACTTTTTTAAAGATGGTGTCCATGAGGGACCGCCGATCGCTGCGGCTGTTTTCCACGAAGTAAATCAAATCATCGACGATTTGCACGTCCCTGTTATTCACAGGCATGAATTTGACTCCACAACCTAGAGAGTTCGTCCAGATCACATGAGCAGCAACTTTGCGCTCGCGGCCTGCGACGATAAAAATGAGGTTTAACTTTTCGTTGGCGCGTACATCCCCGCCAGTAAACTCTAAAAAGGCTCCCGTGATGCTGATATTTTTAAGCGTGCCTTTGGTTTCTTCGCGCGCGTAATTGCGCTTGAAAGAAACCTCGAGGTTAAGAGGGGTTCTTGGTGCCGGAACTGTTACAGTATCCTCCACGTTAGACTCCTTGTGCTTAATAATGGAATAATATCCTTTCGGCATTACTTACGAAAAATTAATAGGTGGTCGAGCTCATTTTTATTAAAATGACGTAAATTTACGTGAAACTGGACCCATTTCGAAACATATTTAAGTATCCGAAATATCTTCAAATATATAAAACTCGCAAAGTGTTTATCTGTGATACGAATTCTATTTACTAGACCAAAGTTAGATCCTCCAGGTCTAGCTTTGGGGAGCTAAATTTCTCATTTTGAGATGTCAGTTTTGCCACCTAAAAAATGAAGAAAGTCTCATAAGCGGAAAACTCAGGGGTGCTGGCGACCTATCCAAGGGGTCGGCCGCCAGTTTGTTAATTAACAAGTAATTACAGGCTCTTGTGGCTTATCTCAAGCGATGCCATTTTTTTGAGGGAGGGAGATCTTGGTCATCTCAAAAAAGATTTTCGATTGACAAGGGATGGCTGTTTCAAGGAAAGTTAGGGCAAGCAAAACAGTTTAGTTCCAATCGGATCAAACTTCTTAAATCTTTCTCACTCTTTCTTTATTTATTCCTACAAGGAGAATTTGTTTGTCTGAACCCAAAGATTCACAAGGCGTTGAAGTCGTTAAAAAGCGCACTCGCTCAAAGTCTGCTGAAGAGACACCCGCTGAGTCTGCCCCTGTAGCCGCTGCGGCCCCCGCACCCGCTACCGAACCTCCTCCGGCAGCTCCAGCCCCTGAAGCCGCAGCCAGTGCTCCAGCAGCCGCTCCTCAAGAGCCCCACCAACAAAGTCAAAGACAAGACCGCCCTCAACACCAACAGCGCCGAGATTTCCGACCTAATAACCGTGACAACCGCGGCGACAGAGACAATCGTGGGGATCGCGGTGATCGTGGCGACAGAGGAGATCGTGACCGTGGCCATCGCCATGGTGGCGGCGGTGGACAGCGCCGTGACTTCCGCAATGACAGGCATCGCGATGAGGGGCAGCCTCTTGGCGATGACTCTCACGCAACACCTCCTGCGCAAACTCAAGAAGTTGATTTGGCGGACATTCAACTGACTGATGAAGAAAAAAGCTGGTTGTCTTCTAAGGATTTGAAGTCAAAAAACATCACGCAGCTTACAGAGCTTGCAACAAAACTTAAAATTGAAAACGCTGCCGGTCTTCGCCGCCAAGATATGATTTTTGAAATCTTGAAGCGTGCTGCGAAGTTGGGACAAGACATTTATGGTTCGGGTGTTCTTGAGATTTTGCCGGATGGTTACGGATTCTTGCGGTCACCTGATTACAACTACCTTCCAGGTCCGGACGATATTTATGTTAGTCCGTCACAAATTCGTCGTTTTGGTTTAAGAACCGGTGACACCGTGACTGGAACCGTTCGTCCTCCGAAAGATGGCGAACGTTATTTTGCTCTTTTGAAGGTTGATTCTCTAAACTTTGAGACGACTGAAAACGGCAAAGATAAGATTCTTTTCGACAACTTAACGCCGCTTTACCCCAATGAAAGACTGAAACTTGAGCACAGCCCTGGCGAATACACAACGCGTGTTGTGGATTTGATGGCTCCTCTTGGAAAAGGTCAACGTGCTTTGATCGTGGCGCCACCAAGAACTGGTAAAACAGTCTTGATGCAACAGATTGCCAATGCAATCACGCACAATCATCCAGAAGTAAAACTCATTGTTCTTTTGATCGACGAACGCCCTGAAGAGGTGACGGACATGCAAAGAACCGTGAAGGGTGAGGTTGTTTCGTCGACATTTGATGAGCCACCGACTCGTCACGTGCAAGTGGCCGAGATGGTTATTGAAAAAGCGAAACGTTTGGTTGAGCACAAACATGACGTTGTTATTTTGCTCGACTCGATCACTCGTTTGGCACGCGCTTACAATACGGTTGTTCCGCCGTCTGGAAAAATCTTGTCGGGTGGTGTGGACTCTAATGCTCTTCACAAGCCAAAACGTTTCTTCGGTGCTGCTCGTAACATCGAAGAGGGCGGCTCTTTGACGATCATCGCAACGGCTTTGATCGACACCGGATCTCGTATGGACGAGGTGATCTTCGAGGAGTTTAAAGGAACAGGTAATGCCGAGATCCACTTGGATCGTAAGCTTATGGAAAAACGTATCTTCCCATGTATGGACATCAACAAATCCGGCACTCGTAAAGAAGATCTTCTTGTTGAAAGAGCTGATCTCAACCGTTTGTGGGTTCTCAGAAAAGTTTTGGCTCCGATGAACGTCGTCGATGCGATGGAGTTCTTGTTGGATAAAGTTCAAGGAACAAAAACCAACACGGACTTCTTGAAGGCGATGTCAGGACCGGGCTAAGAGTTTCGTCCAAGTTTAAAACAAAAAAGGAGTCTCTACGGACTCCTTTTTTTATTTCTAAATCTATTGCCTTTTCAGCGAATCGGTTTCACACCCTCCGTACAGGGTGCCGTTGATAATCCCTTCGAAGGGGTAAATAAAATCGGACATTCCGTCTGAGCCTTCTTTGGTGAGGTCGACTTCCAGATATTGGGTCACCCCTTCCGCAGAAATTTTAAGAATTCCTCCCTTTTGATAGATCACCGAGCCATTCAGCTCCACCGAGCCGTCTTGCGGAGATTCTACCCTCACTTTATTTGTATCCGAATTGTAGGTGACCGTGAGGAAAGGTTCGGTGAAGTAACAGTAGATGCTCTCGGCCCGTGCCGTTCCGGTCAGAACCAGTAAAACAGTGACAAGAAAGAGTGGCTTCATAGGGTGCCTCCGTGGTTTTTTTGCCAGAGTAGTGAAGTCAAAAATGGGCGGCAAGGGTCGGATCTTGCCTCCGTCAAAAAGCAAATGGGGTCATTGCTAAGAGGGGGGGAGGTCTGGAATTTCCCAAGCGAGCGGGTTTTTAGAAGCTTAACTTTAAGAGTCCGTGTTATAACTTAAGATATTGAAAATACGAGTATATTTTTAAACTTAAAGAAGCCTTCTGGGGCAGTTCTGTTGCTAAAAAAAGCAGCGATTTATGCTCGACAGGGGGGACCCAGTGTGTTAAACCCTTTTAGCTTAAGACCCATAGTTTTGACTATTTATAAGGAATCAGGTCATGAAACAGAACTTACATCCAAAAGTAAATACCGTAGTCTTCAAAGACATCTCTTGCGATTACTCTTTCTTGGGAACGACAACTCTTCACTCTTCAGAAACAGTAAAATGGGAAGACGGTAAAGAGTATCCATTGATCAAAGTTGAGATCTCTTCTGCATCTCACCCTTTCTTCACTGGAAAACAACGTGTGATGGATACTGAAGGTCGTATCGATCGTTTCAAAAAACGTTACGGCAAGAAATAAATTTCGGACCTCCGTTCGGAGGACCTTCTTGTATGAAATGCGGTTCACTCTTCGAACCGCATTTTCGTTTTGAGTTCTCACAGTTTAAAAAATCATCTTGATGTACCAACGGAATTAGAGGCGGTTCGCATGTTCTCGAAGTTGAATGAGGTGGAATCTCGTTACGAAGAAGTCAATATGGCTCTTCAAAGACCCGATATTGCTTCCAATCAAACTCAGTACCGCGCCCTCATGAAAGAGTTGGGAAATCTTGAGAAGATCGTTGTGGTCTATCGCGACTACAAAAAGAAAATCGAGAATTTGAAAGCCAGCAAAGAGCTTTTAACAGCCGAGCAAGACTCTGAGATGCGCGAGTTGATTCGTGAGGAAGTCAAAGAGCTTGAGGCCGCTATTCCAGAGCTGGAACAGCAACTTAAAATTGCGTTGATTCCCAAAGATCCTAACGACGATAAAAATATTATCTTGGAGATTCGTGCTGGTGCCGGTGGTGATGAGGCCGCCCTTTTTGCCGATGAAATGTTCCGCGGATATGTTCACTATGCGACCTCTCAAGGATGGAAAGTTGAAATGCTTTCTTATTCTGAAGGGAATGCTGGGGGCGCCAAAGAGATCATCGCCAGCGTGACCGGGGACTCTGTCTTCAGTAAGCTGAAATATGAAAGTGGCGTTCATCGCGTTCAACGTGTTCCTAAAACGGAAGCGGCAGGCCGTATTCACACCTCCACAGTCACCGTGGCTGTGATCCCTGAAGTGGAAGTCACAGAAATTAAAATTCCTATGAGTGATGTCCGTATTGAGACCATGCGCTCTCAAGGGTCCGGCGGTCAGTCGGTGAATAGAACTGAATCTGCGGTTCGTGTTGTTCATATTCCCACAGGTCTTGACGTTAAATGCCAAGAGGGAAAATCTCAGTCCGCCAACAGAGAACGCGCCTTCCAGATCCTTTACGCAAAACTTCAACAGATCGAAGATGAGAAGGCCCGTAAAGAGGCTTCGGATGTTCGTTTGGAGCAAATCGGTACGGGTGATCGATCCGAGCGAATTCGCACTTACAACTTTCCTCAGACTCGCATTACGGATCATCGCATTGGTTTAACCATTCATCAGCTAGACCAGGTCATGAATGGTTCATTTGAGTTGCTGATTGATCCGCTGGTTGCTAACTTTCAAGCAGAGGCACTAAAAAAACAGACCTCTGCTTAATGAATGAAACTTAAAGAAATCCTCGACAAGACAACGGCCTTTTTCAAAGATAAAAAAATCGAGACGCCCCGTCTTGATGCCGAGCTTTTGTTGTCTCACGGCTTGAAGCTGGATCGTATTCAATTATATCTTCGTTTTGATCAGCCCATGAAAGAAGATGAGCTGGCGGTTTTGCGAGAGCTCGTCCGTCGCCGCGCTTCGGGTGAACCGGTGGCGTATATTCTTGGCTATCGTGACTTTTTTAAATACCGTTTTGAGGTTAACTCCTCCGTCCTCATCCCTCGCCCCGAGACCGAACATATTATCGAAGAGGTTTTATCGTGGGCGAAAACATCTGAAAATAAAATGGGTATCTTGGATTTAGGATCGGGATCAGGCTGTATCGGCTTGAGCCTTCTAAAAGAATTTCCTCATGCGCGCTTAGTTTCTGTCGATATGTCCGAGCAGGCTTTGGCCGTCGCCCAGCGCAACGCTCAGGCTTTGGAAGTTTCTGATCGTGTAAGGTTTGTCCACGCGGACGCCGCTCAGTGGGAAGTTGTTTTGTCAGCTTACAAAGAGTGGACGGGCCAAGATAAAGTAGATGTTCTAGTTTCCAACCCTCCCTATATCGCCATCGAAGATCCTCAGGTTGAAGAAAATGTGCGAAAGTTTGAACCCTCCATGGCTCTTTTTGCCGAAGACAAGGGGCTGGCGCTTTTAAAGTCGTGGTCGCAGCTTTATGGGAGCCATCTCAACACGCCGGGCCTCATGCTGATGGAAATGGGCATGGGTCAGGGGGCCGCGATGAGGGAGCATTTTCAGAACTTAAAAATATTTAACGAAATAAATGTCATCAAAGACCTTTCGGGGCATGATAGAGTGATTCGTGGAGTAACGCATGGATAAAATGGTCGTAATGGGTAATGGCCCTCTGAAGGGTACAGTTTCTACGAGTGGCGCGAAAAACGCGGCTCTTCCAATTCTTTTTTCAACACTTCTGGCGGAAGGAACGCATGTTTTCAAAAATGTTCCGAAGTTAAAAGATATTGAATCCACGGCGGAACTTTTACACAGCTTGGGTTGTGAGACGAAGTGGGTTGGTGACGAGTTTCATGTGACTGTCAGTCCCCTTCAATCTTATGAAGCCTCTTATGATCTTGTTCGTAAAATGCGCGCGAGCTTCCTGTGTATGGGGCCGATGCTGGCGAAATACGGTGAAGCTGTTGTTTCTCAGCCCGGTGGTTGTGCGATCGGGAGTCGTCCGATTGATCTTCACTTGGAGGGCTTTAAAGCTCTGGGTGCTGAAATCACTCAAAAAGAAGGATACGTTCACGCGGCATCTAAAAAACTTAAAGGCGCAACCTTCCTCTTTGAAACTGTGACGGTGGGCGGTACTGAGAACGTGATGATGGCGGCAGCGCTGGCCGACGGTGTGACCATTCTTGAGAACGCGGCCAAGGAGCCTGAGATTGTGGATCTTGCCGAATATCTTAATAAGATGGGAGCAAAGATCACGGGTCATGGAACCAGTGTGATTCGTATTGAAGGGGTTTCTAAGTTGAAACCGGCGGTTCACTCGATCATGCCAGACCGAATCGAAGCGGGAACTCTGTTGATTGCTGGTGCCATCACAAAGGGCCAAGTCACGGTTACGAAATGTGTTCCGGCTCACTTGGAAGCTTTGATTCTGAAAATGCGCGAGGCGGGTTTTAAAATTGAAACCACTGCCGATACGATGACAGTCTTTCCATGTGATAAATGGGAAGCTGTGGATATCACAACAGCTCCTCACCCATTGTTCCCAACGGATCTTCAGGCGCAGTTTATGGCGTTGATGACAGTGGCACACGGAACCAGCGTGATTACGGAAACTGTTTTTGAAAATCGTTTCATGCATGTGACTGAGCTGACTCGCTTGGGAGCGGATATCACCCCTAAAACTCGAGTGGCGGTGGTGCGCGGGCAACCAGGTCAGTTAACAGGGGCGCCGGTGATGGCAACGGATCTTCGCGCTAGTGCCTCCTTGGTTTTGGCCGGCCTTGTGGCGAGTGGTGAGACCGTAGTAAATCGGATCTATCACTTGGATCGTGGATATGAAAAATTGGAAGACAAACTTTCCAGTCTTGGTGCGAAAATTCGTCGAATCGACTAAGGATTTTTCTTTCAAGAATAAAAGATATAAAGGCTTCCGGAAGGGGGCCTTTCTTTTTTTATGCGGTTGAAAAAGAAAAAGGCCTACAAGGAGGGGATCCGTAGGCCTTTTAAGGGATAAAAAGAAAAGTCTCAGCCCGCGGAGGGGATGGGGCTGAGACCCAATGATCAAAGGTTATTATCTAACCTCGCTGATGCCGAACACAAAGAAGACGACTGCTTTGTTCCCAGAACCGAAACCAGGGAGGGGGTCCACAGTTTCCAGCTCAAAATTGGGAGCAAGTTGATGTTCAAGTTCGACACCGCTAATCATAACTTTAGTACCAATGAAAGATGTTAGATCCATTTGTGACTTCAGTACGAAGAAGGATTGCTGATCTTCCATCGCCAAAACGAGAGAACCATCAGCCAAAGCCACGATTTCACCAACATGAGTTTTGAAGTTGTAGTTTTGAAGCTCAGAAGCCGCAGACTCTTCGCTAAGAGCATTGTTTGGTAGAACTCCCGCGCGAGCTACTGCTGAAATCGCGAGAACTGCCAAGATGTAAAATGCGATCAATGCGTTTCGAATCACTTACCTGCTCCTCAAAATAACAACGAACAATTTCTATTAAAGCAAGTCGTGTGCCAACTTGAGACAACTCTGGGGATGGCTTAAATTTGACTTGAGAGCCGTGAGCTGGGTTCCTCACACTCAAATCGGAACCAGGGGTAATTCCATATTGGGACAGAGGTTCTATTCTGGAACCACCCAAGCGGCCTCTTCCTTGACTAAAGCACAGACCTGCTAGCGGGGGGCAGAGGACCATAGTCCTCGCTAGAAAAGCTCAGTATAATCAGGTGTCTATGTCGCGTATTCAAGTCACTTGGGTTGTAAAAACACGGAATGGTCAGGTCAAGGGCCCTTATTCCACTGAAGCCATTCTTCGTATGATTGGTGAGGGCGCCTTTTCGGGCCAAGAGATGATTTCGCGACTTCCCGATGGCCAGTGGACTTTGATTTCAAAAGAGCCTGCATTTTACGACAAACTTTTAGAGGCCCTCGAGGGTGTCGTTGATGTTGATCCCAAAAAAGCTCAGAAAATGGAAGCTGAGACTGTTATCACGCGGGCTCCGAAACCACCGAAGCCACAAGATCAAATGCCGTCTTCCGAGAGCTTTGCAAATATCAAAATTGAGAAACCTCCCCAGCGGGTCGATATCTACGATGCTCCGGCCTATGTGCCTCCGGCCAGTACGCCGATAGAGAACATTTCGGCCAATAAAAAATCCGACTCTGTCATTGAGCTTTCAAATTTGAAGAACATGGAGAAGGGAGAACTTGTCCAGACTCTCCGAGTTCCTGTTTTGATTCTTCTTTTGGTGATCGTCTTTGGTGTGTGGTTTTTATGGGATAGTGGGCCTAGCGATGGATCAAAAATTCACCTGCTTGCGCCGGGAAGATCGACGGCAACGCTGTCCGATGCTCAAGTAAAAGAAAAATTGAACGAAGCACTTTTTGCAATGGAGCAAGACACCTTTGAGTCCTATCTCTCGGCCCAGAACAAGCTGGTGTCTATTGTGGAGGGGGCTCCGATGAATATCGAAGTCCGTGCCCTTTTGTGCGTGGTGTATCGAGAGTTGTGGCCCTTTGCAGTTCAAGATGCTCAGGACATTAAAACCATTTCTTTTGCGACACAGTCCACGCGAGCTTTGAATGTGGTCAGTCCTTTCGGTCAAGTGTGCGAAGCCGTGAAGTTGATGACGTCGGGTCGTTATAAGGAAGCCAAGGGTGTTGTGGAGGCGACTTTAGAAAGCAATGAACCGTTTTCCTTGTTGCCAGTGGTCTATAACTTTAAAGGCGAACTTCTAGAGGGGGAAAAAGATCTTAACAATGCGGCCCCCTACTACGAAAAAGCCGCCCAACTTTGGGAAAAATGGTTGAGCCCTCAAGTGGCTCTGGGAAAAGTTTTGTTAGAGCAAGGGGATTACACCTCTGCGGCAAGTCTTTTAAAAAATGTGTTAGCGAAAAACCCAAAACACCGTGAAGCTAAAATTCTTTTAGGCATCATTGAGTACCGTGGTTTTAAAAAATCAGACACGGCTTATGGTTATTTGAGCACAGCCCTTGAGGCGAAGGGGCGCATCTCGCAGCTCACCGAGGCTGATGGGTATGCGATTTTGGCCGAGATCTTTGTGTTGCGTGGTGAGAAGAAGAAAGCTCTGGATATGGCTCAACGAGGTTTTGCTTTGAATCCGAACAACGGGGAAGTCCGGCAGTTGGTGATTCGTTTGGGCGGCTCGGACAAAATTAAGGGCGATAAAGGCAAAAACAACGAACTCTTGTATCTTGGAGATCAGTATGTGCGTCAGGGGGACTTCCTGGCAGCTCAGGCAGAGTTTAAAGCGGCCTTTGAGGTGGATCCTAAAAACGGAACTGCAGCGATGAAAGCGGCGAAGTGTCTTTGGCAGTTAAATCAAAGTTTCGAGGCGATCGAGTGGTTGAATAAAGCCATAAAGGCTGAGCCTAAGCTGGTGTCAGCCTATGTTCTTCAGGCCGACTATATGTCGCAAAGATTTGATTTTACGGGATCACTGCAGGTTCTGACGAATGCCCTCCGAATTGCACCGAACAACTATGAAGTTTTGCGTGGTTTGGCGACCCTTGAGTTTCGGAAAAATAATATGATTGGCGCGATCAACTATGCAACTCGGGCCGTGAAAGTTTATGACGGAGATATTGAAACATATATTCTTTTATCAAAAGCCAATGGGCTGCTGGCTCGCTCAGTCATGCCAATCAATAAAAAAGAAATTGAGAAGAAAGAAAACGCCGCCAAAGATGCCATTCGTTATGCCACAAAAGCTGTCGAGATTGATGCCACCAACCCAGAGGCGCAGATCACCTATGCGAAGATGTTGGCACAAACCAACGGCGTTGATTCGGGCATTGCGTACTTGAACGAACTTATAAAACGTTTCTCGTACACCTTGGATTACCGTGTGGCCTTGGCCGAAGTATACAAGTCTGAAGATCGTTATTCCCAGTCTAAAGAGATCTATGAACGAGTTGTGGAGGCCGATCCTCGCAACAAAAAAGGATGGCTGGGATTGGGCGAAAGTGAAAAGGCACTGGGTTTGAACGACAAAGCTCTGAAGGCGTTTTTAAGTGCTGCCGTCTTGGATCCGACGGATGGTGAGGCTTTGTTTCAGGCAGGAAAACTGTATTTGGAAACCAGCCGTTTTGAAGAAGCGATTCAGCAGTTTAAGCGTGTGCAGCGACTGAATCCCAACTACCCTCGAACGTACTACTATATTGGTAAGGCGGCCTTTTCTTCGGGTGACTTTGCGACCGCTTTAGAGGCCTCCAAGGCCGAGAAAAAACTCAATCCGAATGTGGCGGATTCTTATATCTTGGCAGCGGAAGTTTACACCGCTCGACGCCAGTATGCAGAGTGTGCGGCGGAGTATTCTCAAGCCATGAAACTTCGTCCCCAGGGAGCCGACATCTACGTGAAATCGGCAACCTGTTACCGTCAATCCGGGTCCTTGGATGTGGCTGAAGATATGTTGGCTTTGGCGGCGGCTCGGGAAAGTGGATTTGCAGAAATTTATCGAGAACAAGGTGCGATCTATGAGCTTAAGGGGGACACCCGCTCTGCGGCACAGGCCTATAATAAATATTTAGGCCTCTCGCCAAACGCACCGGATCGTGTTGAAATAGAGAGCAAAATTTCAAGACTCGGCAACTAAGGACGGACAACGGAGGATCAAGCCATGGGAATCGGCGACAAAATGAGAGGCCTTGCAAGCAGCGCACAAGAAGGTGTGAAATCATCGAGCCTCTCCTTCTTTCATTTCAGTTTGCGTTTTATTACGGGGATTTTGCTGGGTTTAGTTCTGGCTTTGATCGGCCAGGAACTCATGGGTTATGGAACATTTGCTCTGCTTTTTGTCATGGTCGTCGTGCTCGCCGTCATTACAAAATTGCTTGCGAACTGGAGCATCGGTCAGATTCTCATCTTTGATTTGATCTGCGTCCTTGTCGCCATGCTGTTGAGAATGTATATATTGGTCGCGCCGTAGGAAAAGGACTCTGACATGATTGACATTAAACTTCTGGAAAAAAAAGCTGAAAATGGAACTTCTTATTACGATGATTATAAGCAAGGCCTTATCAATCGCGGCGCCTCTACGGACATTCTTGAGCAGATCATGGAGCTTAATAAAAAACGCAAAGAGATGATCACTCAAGCGGAATCCGCGAAGGCCAATCAAAACAAGCTGAGTGGCGAAATTGGCAAACTCAAACGCGAAGGCAAAGATGCGTCAGCTATTTTGTCTGAGGTGGACGTTTTAAAGGGCCAAGTGAAAGACCTTGAAGCAAAAGCCGCCGAAGCCGATCAAGAGGTGACGAAACTGGCTTTGATCATCCCGAACAAACCACATGCCTCAGTTCCAGTGGGATCTTCTGAAAAAGACAACAAAGAGATGAAGGTGGTGGGAACCCCGACAAAGTTTTCCTTTAAACCCAAAGAACATTGGGAGCTGGGTGAAGCCCTGAATATCATTGATTTTGAAAGAGCGGGAAAAACCACCGGGACTCGATTTGCTTTCTTAAAAGGCGCCGCCGCCCAGATGGAGCGCGCTTTGATTCAATTAATGATGGACTTGCACTCGACGAAGCACGGTTATACCGAGATGATTCCTCCGTTCATGGTGAACAGCAATAGTTTGTTGGGCACGGGGAATTTTCCGAAGTTCAAAGAAGATGTGTTTCACCTCGAGGGATCGGATCTGTATTTGATTCCTACGGCTGAGGTGCCGGTGACGAATTATTATAATGGCGAAATCTTGGATGAAAAAGATTTGCCGCAGAGTTTTTGTGCGTACTCCCCGTGTTTCCGCTCGGAGGCAGGAAGCGCTGGAAGAGACACAAAAGGTTTGATCCGTCAGCATCAGTTCGACAAAGTGGAGCTGATGACGTTCTGTCATCCTGATAAATCCCATGAGGTGCATGAGGCTTTGACGTCCCATGCGGAACAGGTTTTGATCAATCTGGAACTCCCCTTCCGTCGTATGCTTCTTTGTACGGGGGACATGGGATTTGGATCGGCAAAAACCTATGATCTTGAGGTGTGGTTGCCAGGGCAAAACACTTACCGCGAGATCAGCTCGTGTTCGAATTTTGAAGATTTCCAGGCTCGTCGCGCCAACATTCGCTTCCGCACGGCGGGGGGAAAACCTCAGTTTGTTCACACCCTCAACGGCTCGGCTCTGGCGGTGGGAAGAACTTTGGTGGCGATCCTAGAAAACTATCAGCGCGAAGACGGCTCCGTCGCAATCCCTAAAGCTCTTCAAAGCTACATGGGCGGCAAAACCGAAATCCGCTAAAGGTGCCTGCTTCTTTTTTGGGTCTACAGCGCGTCAAACAGAACAACTGCTTGAATACCTTCGTCAAAACCAATAAAACGGTCGACGGAGAGTTGGTAGAGTGGTTGAATACACCAGTCTTGAAAACTGGCAGCCCTTCGCGGGGCTCGAGGGTTCGAATCCCTCACTCTCCGCCATTTAAAAAGCCGCTTATTGCGGCTTTTTCTGCTTTTACTCCTTTGAAATATTGGTAGTCGTGATTAACTCAATCGAGATGATTAAGCGGCTTTTTTGCCAGCCACGTCTTCTTGAATTTTATAAATACTTTCCACGGTCAGATTCGTATATCGATCAAATTCAGAGCCCGCATCCAAAAGTTGTTCAGCTAATTTGTGATTTTGTTTTTCTACGGCAGCGACGATAGCCCCTGCCGCCTTGTGGAATTGAGCGT
>JANJTG010000267.1 GCA_024711265.1 Bdellovibrio sp.
TGTGATCAATATCGAACACACCTGGCCGCAAAGTCGCTGCACAAGAAAGTTCTCAAAAGAAGCGCAAAAGTCGGACTTGCATCATCTCTTCCCGACGGATTCTGAGATTAACGCCATCCGTGGTAACAACCTGTTTGGCGAAGTGACTAAAGACCTTGTTGAGTTGAAGTGTTCGGCTTCTCGCTTCGGAATTGGCAGTGCCGGTTCGGATGATGTGTTTGAGCCGCCTCAAGATCACAAAGGGAATGTGGCTCGCGCTTTGTTCTATTTTTCGATCCGTTATGATGTGGCGATTGATCCCCGTGAAGAAAGTGTTCTTCGTAAATGGAACAAAGAAGATCCTGTCGATGTGGACGAAGTTCGCAGAAATAATGAGATTTTTAAAGTTCAAGGGAATCGAAACCCTTTTGTGGACTTCCCGGAACTTGCTGAAAAGATCGCCGATTTCTAAGAGGATCTTAACATAATTTGATTTTTAAAAAGAAAGCTCGTCTCTGGCGGGCTTTTTTATTTTCCAAAGGTCTCTGAAAAACTG
The DNA here is from genome assembly GCA_024711265.1 of Bdellovibrio sp. GTDB lineage: Bacteria > Bdellovibrionota > Bdellovibrionia > Bdellovibrionales > Bdellovibrionaceae > Bdellovibrio. The sequence continues at coordinate 536 of JANJTG010000267.1, forward strand.
TTTTGCTTAATTAATTTTAAAAATCTTAAAAAATCTGTAATAAGGCTCTTGCCAGATCATTTTTGATATGCTGGAATCATTTCTACGGGAGGGGTGATACCACGGAAGGTCTCGGGGAGCATGATGTTCTCACCTCTATTTTTGATTTAAATAAAAAAGGCCCACTGCAAAGTGGGCCTTTTTCTTTTTTGACTAGCGACGGAAGAGTTACTCTTCCACCGGAGCAAAACCACGACGAAGAGTATTCTCTGTCACAGCAGCCGGTTCCATGTATTGTTTCAAATAGTCAGGTCCGCCGGTTTTGGAGCCGATTCCAGACATTTTAAAACCACCAAAAGGATGACGGTCGACCATCGCTCCTGTGATGCCACGGTTGATATACAAGTTTCCGACTTCAAACTCTTCTTTCACGCGAGCGATATTAGCTGGGCTTCTTGAGAAAAGGCCTCCGGTTAAAGCGTATTCGGTGCTATTTGCAATTTCCAACGCCTGATCCAGGTTTTTCGCACGAATCACGGCCACAACGGGTCCGAAGATCTCCTGCTGAGCCAACTTCGCATCACCCGGGACATCACCGAAGATTGTCGGAGGTACATAGTAGCCTCCGCCGGGAACCGAGCCCTTAAAGAGAAGTTTGTGAGTCTTCTCGGCTTCAGAGATAGTGCCTAAAATACGATCATAGGCTTCTTTGTCGACGACCGGGCCCATGTAAGCTTTTGGATTTTCGGCGGCGTAGATCTCAATGGATTTCGCAGCTTCAACCAGACGATCGACAAAACGATCGTAGACCTCATCAAGAACAATCACACGGCTGGCGGCGGAACACTTTTGGCCACTGAATCCGAAGGCAGAGTAAAGAACTCCATCCACGGCTTCATCCAGATCCGCATCGTTGTCGATAATAACGGCGTTTTTACCGCCCATTTCGATAATACATCTCTTCACATGAGTTTGACCTGGCTGCACGTAAGACGCGCGATTCAGGATGTGTAAACCTACGGCTTTGGAGCCAGTAAAGGCGATCGTTGTTGTGAACTTGTGGTTCACAATGTATTCACCCACTTCTTCGCCGTAACCCGGAAGGAAGTTGATAACACCTGTTGGGAAACCTGCTTCTTGGATCATTTTCATAAGACCCCAGGCCACCACAGAAGATTGCTCCGCCGGTTTCATCACAACCGTGTTTCCTGCAACAGCCGCCGCCGTCACCATTCCACACAGGATCGCCAGAGGGAAGTTCCAAGGGGCGATGACCGCAGTGACACCACGGGATTTATAGATGTATTGAGAAACCTCTCCAGGAAGTCCTCCGACACGAAGAGGCTTTTGCAGCTCTCTCATGTGGCGAGCATAATAACGGCAGAAGTCGATTGCTTCGGCGATGTCCCCATCGGCTTCCGCCCAAGGTTTACCCACTTCAAATACTTGTGTGGCGATCAGCTTGAAGCGATCGCGAACCATGATGTCGGCAAGCTTATCAACCAAATTCGCGCGTTGGTCAGCGGGGACGGTCTTCCAAGTTTGGTAAGCCGTCTGCGCGGCCTGCATCGCTTGTTCGGCTTGTTCGACAGAGGCCATCGAGATTTTACCGACAATCTGATCTGCCTGAGAAGGATTGGCGCGATCAAAGATTTTTTCGGTGCGGATCTCTTTACCATTGATATGCAGAGGTACTGACACGGGCAAAGAGGCTTTGAACTCACTCAAAGCTTTGTGCATTTTTTCGCGATCGGCCTTCACGGCGAAATCCAAAAGAGGCTCGTTATAAAATTTGCCGGATTTTTTAGGAAGGATCGGTGAAGTTGGAGTCAAACCTTGCGCGGGATCTTTCAATAGTTCTGTGGTGGTCTTGCCATCAGCGAACTTTCCACGCAACCAAGATTCGTTGGAGGTGTTCTCAAGCAGACGACGAACTAGATAAGCCATTCCTGGGATGAGTTCACCGACGGGAGCGTATTCGCGCAGACGGTAACCCATGTCCACCAAAGTCTTCTTAATAGGCTCGGCCATTCCGTAAAGCATTTGGAACTCCAACGCTTCTTTGGGGATGTTGAGCTTTTCCGCATACAGCATACAAGCTGCCAATGTTCTGACGTTGTGTGAAGCAAATGCCGGGCGAATGTGTTTGATGTTCTCAAGAAGATACTTCGCGCACACTTCATAATTGGCGTCGGATTCGGCTTTGTTTGTGTAAACAGGAACCGGCCAGCCCCGTTGTTCCGCTTCGATGGTTTCGTAATCCCAATAAGCACCCTTCACCAGGCGAATCCAGAATGGAGTTCCACGTTTTTGTGCAAAATCTGTCAAGGCTTTGACGTCTTCGAAGGAGTCACGCAAGTAAGCTTGGATCACAACGCCAAAAAATTTATAATTTTTAAATTCTGGTTCGTTGATCAATTCAGTGAAGACTTCCAACGTCAGATGTTTGACGGAGTACTGTTCCATATCCAGATTGATGAAAACGCCGTTTTCCATTCCTAAACGGAAAACGGGGCGCATACGATCTTTCAAGATTTTTTTTGATTCATCCCAAGCCAAATCTTTGATTTGAGAGTAAAGAGCGGTCATCTTCACAGAGACATTGACCTTCGGCAAGGCGCCTTCATGGTCGCGATCAATCTGTGGAATCTCATCCCAGCTTTGCGCATCTTTCGCCAGCCAAGTGATCAGTTCAAAATATTTGTTGTTGTACTCTTGCGCTTCTTTTTCAGACAAGGTCGCTTCACCCAAGATGTCGACGGTGAAAGTCATTTTGTTTTTGCGCGCCTTCTTTAAAACCGGCAAGGCTTCATCAGGGCTTTCGCCAGTGATGAACATTTTCGCCATGCCCATGACGTTTTTCTTAATGGCGCCGGCCATCAAGCCCGGTGCCAAAGAACCCAATCCCAAACCGACGTTGAAAACGGGAGGAAGAGATCCGCCATCTTCAGAAAAATATTCTTTCAAGTGGCGAGCCACTTCATCGCCGGAGTTGATGGAAGGAAGAACGTCGACAAAACGGAACATGTTCGTTTTGAACTTTTCGTTTTTCATACTCCATTCCATGACGGAGCCATACCAGAAGTCTTTAGAAAAAATGGAAGCCTTGGATTGGCTTTCCATACGCTTCAAAATCTCTTCGCCACGGGCGACGATTTGCGATTGGATATCGTTCATATTTTTACCTCAAATAGAGGGCCGCATATTCCCTCTCTGAGAGTAAAAACTCAAGCACTTTACGGGGTGAGGCGGGGCGGGGATTTTACTCGCGCCCAGGTGCGTTAAAGAACGTTCCAAGAATGTTTCATTTTTCCTTGGATCTCCGCCTCCAGGTGGTCTCCGCGCTGAAGAGGGCCGACTCCGGAGGGGGTGCCTGTTAAGAGGAGATCCCCAGGGACCACGGGGAAGTGGCGGCGCACGTAATCGATCAGTTTTTCTAGGGAGAAAATCATCTGTGAGGTGTTGCCTTTTTGACGGATCTCCCCGTTGATTTTTAGAACCAGATCCAGCTTTTTAAGTTCTTCCAGGTCGGCGACAGGGAAGAAGGGAGAAAGAGGACAAGACTCTTTAAAGCTTTTCGCCAAAGTCCAAGGATGTCCCTTGGCTTTAAGTTGGTTTTGTTTGGCTCGTTCGGTGAGGTCCAGAGCCAGGCAGGCTTCTTCTATTTGCAAGTTGTCGTCAAAACGCAAAGCCAGTTCGACTTCGTGATGAACCTCTTGAGTCCAAGAGGGAAGGTGAATCTCTTTAGCAGCTAAAGTTGTGGTACTTCCCGCCTTCAGGAAGATCATGGGTTCGGTGGGAACTTCATTTCCCAATTCTTTGGCGTGTTCCGCATAATTACGGCCAACGGCCCAGACATTTTGAATCATAGTTGAATCCTTTTTAGTTCAATGAATTCATAAATTCCATCTTGCTGGACCTCAAAGGCGACATACTGAGCCGGGCTCCAGTGTGAAAACTCGGAACTTGAAAGATCTTTGTCGCTGGGAATGATCGACATCGCTTCAACAACCCAGTCGTAATGCGTACACAAGAAAACCACGGCATCCTCTTTTTGAGCCACCCCTGCAAAAAGACGCTCAATACGTGAGCGGAATTCTGAGATGTTTTCTTCGCTCTTTTGCTCTAGTAAAGACTCTTGGATCTGCAGAGGTAAATTGAAATGCTGGGATAGGGGGCGGAAGGTGCTATGGGTTCTTTTTTTTGGCGAAACCCACAACTCGGTGGGGTGGGGGATTTCACTTTTGAGCACCTTGTCGAGAATTTTGGAGGCCTGGGCATGGCCCTCAGGAGTCAAATCGGGGTCTCCTGAAAAATCCATGGCTTTTTGTGCATGTCTAAAGAGATATATCTTCATAGCGGCTTCTACTTGAAATTAAACGGTGGCTTTGTTAGTTTGCTGCTTTCAAGTTTTCCATAGAATGCGGGAGTTTGTCATGAGTAAAGAACGTGTCCATCGTTTTGTGTCTAAAGATTTGACCGTGCGAATTGCCGCTGTAAATGCCACCGAAGTTGTTAAACACATGCAGGGTTTGCAAAATACTTATCCTTTGGCAACAGTGGCTGTGGGACGCAGCATGGTGGGCGCCCTTCTTATGGCGTCTCAGTTGAAAGACGGGCAAATGGTCGGGCTGTTCTTCCGCGGTAACGGACCTTTGCAAAGTGTTTATGCGGAAGCATCCTTTGATGGACATGTGCGTGGTTACACTCCCAATCCTCAGTATCAACCACCGAATTATGACAATGGACTGAGTTTGAAGGAGGCCCTTGGAATTGGTACACTCAGTGTCGCTCGTCACCAGCCATTTCAAAAACAACCCTTTCATGGAACCGTTGAATTAGTGAGTGGTGAAATTGGACAGGATCTTGCTCACTATCTTCATCAGTCTCATCAAATCCGCTCGTTAGTGTCTTTGGGGGTCTATCTGGACTCCTACGGAAAAGTTCAAGCGGCGGGGGGTGTTTTGATTGAGGTCATGCCCGGAGTCGAAGAGGCGGTCGTAGAGAAGATTCAGCAAAACTACGAGTCCAAGCAACCGAACATTTCAAAAATGTTGATGGACGGGGCGTTACCAGCGGACTTGGTAAAACCTTTCATGGACGGAATTGAGTTTGAAGAGCTTTCACATGATCATCCGATTGAATACTTCTGTCCTTGCACCAAAGATCGTGTGGTGCGTGCTCTAGAAACCTTGGGCGAAGAAGAACTTCAAGATATGATTGAGAAGAAAGAAGACGCCGATGTGACCTGTCAGATCTGCGGACGTCCTTACACAGTTTCTGTTGCGGAAATTCAGGATATCAAAGAGCGCCTTCATAAAGAATCCCTTCATTAATAGTAGATTCAGAATGATGTTTCACTCTGAGATATCATTCTGAGTTCTGAATCGAAATGATACAGTCTCGGGTAGAGATCTCTGAGATTCCGTTAGGCTTTTGGCAATTTAATAGTTTACCTACCTTCGGTTAGGTTATCATGATGATGGTCGGCTTTGAGTCACTCACGATGAGCTCACGGCTGGACTAACGCCTTTAATGTTTATGATCTCAGGGTAGAGACACTTGTAAAAGTGTGACGTCTGACAGAACAATAGAGGTTGTACATTTTGGTGATTCTATTGGGGGGAATTCTATGGGTCGTTCTGTTTCAACTTCAATGTTGATTTTAGGCCTCTATTCAGCTTCGTTTGCAGCGCCAGCTCCAAAAGACTGTAATTCTGATGATATCAAGATGACTCTTCCGGGGATGAACTCATCGGGTCGTAGTTATACTCTGAAGGTTCCCAAGACGGATCACGATAAAACCTATACTAAGGCTTGTTCCGATGTGTCGGAAGAGGATGCTCTTCGCTACGCATCGGGTGATATCAAAGTGAAGTGTGAAGACGGTGATTTAAAAAAGCCCTCTCAAGATTGTGTTATTGATAACATAGAATCAGCTTGCTCTTTGACCCCTTCCTTAGGTGTTTCGAAGACGGAGCTGAAGGACGCTTACCAAAACGCCGGGAAGTCCTCTCTTGCTGATTCTCTTCTTAAGGATATTCCTGATGGAGATATGGCTCAGGATAATATCGCAAAAATTTCAGCGACTTGTGGATCTAAATTTCTGTCTGATAAAAGCGGTGCCGAGCTTTCTAATGAAGGTGGCTACAACGTAAAAATTCCGGCTTGTACCAATTCGTCGACGGGTGTCTGTTATTTGGATCCCTATGGCGGTGTAAAAGGGGCTGATCCTGAAGGTAGCAACTCAGTGGCTTTCGTGACACAAGGGAATGTCGGTCCCCTGGTGAACAGTGAAGGCAAATTTCGTAGAGCTTCTGTTATCTATATTTGGAATAAAGGAACGACACAGTCTAATACTCTTGGCGCTGGTAATGTGAGTTTTATCCATCGCTATCGTGTCGGAAACGTATGGCAATCGAAAGTCGCGACAGATTTATCGTCATTAGTGGTTCCGGGAATGCCGGAAGAGGCAACGGGATGTGAACTGAAAGTTTCAGGAGCTGTGTCTTCTTACTCCACTAGCAACCCTCCGCAGGTAACGGTGGGAAATGATGTCTTGGTTTTCTCTGTTCGTCTAACCGGAGGTTCCGGTGGTGCGGCTCCTCCGTCTATTGAGTACTCTGGTGGGCCGAATGCGGTGACCGGCGTTTGGTCGAGCCCTCCCGTGGGAGTAGCTTCAACGGTTACGGCGAATGTGGAAACGGCGATCAGTAAAAATAAGTTTAGCTGTAAGTTGACGGTGGTCCCGCAAGGCAAATCGGCGATGATTCGGTTGCGCCGTTTTGGTGACTGCTCTTATTTTAACAGTCTTCGCTCCTATTATTTCATGGATGCGGCAGGCAAAGGTTATCAAAGCGCTGCTTACTCAACTCCACTCAGTCTTCCAGGAATACCGGCGAAATATGGAACCAGTTCTGCGGAAGTTCCTTTCCGCGGAGTTCTCAATGCTTCCGCTGCCTTGTCGGGCGAATTGGCGGTGAACTCTTCAGGGAAGGTGATAACACCTCCTATTGAAAACCGCGCCTACTCAAAGGCGGTTGTCGTCGCTAAAAGATTCCAAGCTTCCACAGCCGGTGGCAAAGCGGCGGACCCTCTTTATTATGGTATTTTGGATTTAAATGATTATTCTCTCACACAACTTTACAAAGTAGATCCCGCTTCAGAGCCCGATCCAGAAGAAACGGTTATCTTCCAGGCCTATCTGGCGGCGGTTCAACCCAGTGGAACTCGCGATCTGCGTGGAACTGCAGGGGGACTTCCTTATTATCAATTTGCACCAGCGACAAGTAATGGAAAGCCTTATGACCGTGTGATTCCATTCATGAATGAATCCTGTGTGCCGTTGTTCCAAGTGAGCGCCCCTAAGCGTGGCGATAAGGCGATGCCTTCTGAGTTAACCAGCGCCACCCAGTGTATGTATTCTCGACCGTTCAAAGTGTCTGACATTAAAAACGGTCGGGTGGATTTAACTCTTTTACACTTGGTTCCTGAGCATGCTCATCATCAGTTCCCTGCAGAACTGTTTAAGGCAAGTACACAGCCACCGTGTGTTGCTAAGAATCCATCGAATCAAAAAGAGTGTTGGGATATTAAGGCATCCAGCTTCGGAGTGGCCGCTAACGCGAATCCGTTCGCTGCCCATGATTCATGTCGAACAGTGAGCACAGTTTGGGTCGATCAGTCGACAACGGCGACGGGACAAAACTGCGTAAGGGTAGGAAACTCTTATAGTTGCAGTCCTTACAGCTACACTGTGACGACCAAGGTTCCTGTAACTGTCGTTAATTATAAAGGAAGCTGCCCGGTGCTGGAGTCTTCGGGAGAATGTAGTAAAAATTTGGCGATCCGTTTCAGTGGCTATAACCAAATGATGATTGCGGGTTTAGGGTGCGCGGCGAAATATAATCGAGAGGGTGAGTTGGTTTCAGCCAGCTTGTTAAATAGTGGTATTCTGCCATATACGCCAGCATTGGGTGGATCCGCACCTAAGAGCTATGAGCAGTACCCCACAGGTTACAGTGATAAAAAAGGTTTCGCCTGTATTCCTTGTCGCTTTGCGAACGATGCAATTGCTGCCGGCAAGGACCTTGTGAACGATACGGCGGCATTGCCTGTGGATCAAGACTCAACGTCTGCGAGAAAACCTGTCTTTAGCTTTAATAAGCTGAAGGCCCCTGCAGAATGCGTGCGCGATGTGACTTTTGAGGTTCGGTATTTTGGTTCTAAAGAGTGTAACGGTGTTTCCAATCCTCCGGGGCATTTCTGTTCTTCAGAAAACCTTGGTGGACAAAGTTGTTCAGCAACAGATGGTAAGGGTTCTGGCAACGTAGCAGGTAAATTCACTGTTCCTGTCTGTCCGAACTCAGGGTTTGAGTATGATAATGTCTCTGTTTCTTGGTCGCCTCTGTTGATTGATGCTTCGGGAAATGGAATCGAGATTTCTCGTGATGCCCATTACGGTGTTCAATTCGATATTCGTGGTGATGGCATGAAGAGATTGATTGATTGGCCGATTAATACCAAAGAGGTGGCATTCTTGGTTCTGCCGAACGCTCAAGGCAAGGTTGAGTCTATCAAAGAACTTTTCGGGGACTACAAAGCAGCGGATGGATTTGCGGCCCTGGGTAAATACGACAAAAACAAAGATAAGAAGATCAACAAGGACGATCAGATCTTCGGGAAGCTGCGTTTATGGTTTGATAGAAATCGCAACGCAATCGCCGAAACTGATGAAATTGTTTCCTTGGACGATCATGGTGTTGAAACGATCTATTTAGAACATCGTCGAATCACCAATCGAGGAACCGAAGGCCGAACTCTTTCGTCGGTTTATTATAATAGCAAGTACCGTGAGTATTTGAACGTGGGGGATTACTACTTCAATGACTACTCCGGCGTGAAGAAAAAGAAGAAGTAAAAAAGGCAGATGCTCAGAACTTTTAAGAGACGCGATAAAGGATTTACCGTCACCGAGTTGATGATTGCTGTAGCGATCACGGGCTTCTTTGTCCTTGTGATCGTTGCTGTCATGAATCAGTTGTCCACTTTTGAAAAGGACGTTTCTAAACGTCTGATGGATGACTTTCTGATTGTAAATTCTCACAAGCGGGTCATTGCCGATCTGGAGGGAACTTATTGGTCTCGTCTGGGTATTTTTAGCTGTAGTTCCTCTGACAGTTTGATGACGACGGATGGAGAGTCTAAGCTAACCTTAAGCGGGGATGGATCCGGCATTGAATTTGTGAGAGTGGACTTGGCCAGCACGGTAGGATTGGCTCCGATAGTCAATACGATCGTTGTCGCCGAAGCGGCGAAGCTTCGTGCCGGGGATTATGTTTTGTTGAATCTGGCTTCTGCGATGTCTGAAGCGGGGCTTTTCAAGGTGGAAAGTGTCGATGCGGCGACGAAGTATGTGAAGATTAAATCGACCACTCTCAGTGAAGAAGGCAGTTCTTGCCATGATTCGCTGTCGGCGAAAAATTTAAGCGCCTTCTTTGGGCCGAACATCAAATCCAATACTCTTTTAAGTCGTGTCAATCCCGTAAAATACACGCTAGAAAAAGGCGTTTTTGCTCGCCAGACCTGGCCGGGGACGGGAGTTGCTGAGCCCGTTTTGGATGGCGTAAATCAAGTTACTATTTCTGCAAAGTGGACTCCGACGTCGGATGATAGTGAAGGAAAAAAGATTTACGGGCGAATGAATTACAAAGTGGATTTCAATATTGAACAAAGCACGATGGCCAGCAATGCTGCCAAATACTATCAAGGCAAAGCCATTGAAGCTCAGTACAATCTGAATGCGTTCCAGATTTCTAATATCTACTCACCTGTCGGGGCTCCTTCCGTGGCCATGAACTTTCCAACTTGTTCAGTGAATCAGGAATATAAAGCTGGAATATTGAAGCTCAATCCTTCGTTGGAGTTATATAGAAATACGATCTCGCTGAAATTGACGGGCTCTGTTTCTGAATCCATTCCTGCGGCCTCTATCAACATCGCCTTCAGCCCCTCAACGGGAGCCACAGTTCAGTGTTTTAAACATGATCCGGCGACAGGATCTTATCCGCCGCCAAGTATTGGCGGGCTGGTGGAGGGACCTGGCGTCAGCGGCTCCATCACCTTGAATCAGGGGGCGACGGGATTTGACGTCTACACTTGCGCGGTTCGCGGATTGGTGGCTCTTACAGCAAGTATGAGTTACTTCGACACAAATCTAAACCAAGTGAAGACTATTAATTGTTCCGCAGAATCCATTGAGGCTCCGACAAAGTATCGTTTTGGAGGCTCGTCCACGCCGTCATGCAATGGATTTGGTTTTGTGAATTTAGGTAGTTCCTTTTCTGGGGATGACAGTAATGTTTATTATGGAAAATTCGGCATCAATATGGAGACCAGTTGCCAATGGTCTGGTGAGCCTGATGCTTTTGCGACGGGAATCTCGGGAAGCTGTTATGCCTGGGAGCATCCCTTTAAATCTTTGAAACGGATTTACTTAAGACCCTATAAAATGGATGTCATGCCGAAAGACGGGACAAGCTCTGTCTTTCCAAGTAGCGGAGCCTCTGTAAACTGCAATTAAAACGGGAACGTCATGAGAATGGGAAGAAAAGGAAGTGCTCTTACAATTGTCATAATAGTTACGGCGGTTTTCGCCGTCGCTAGCTATGTCATTTTGAACTTCGTTCAATCCCGTCGGGGTGGCTCCGAGGATGAGATCCGTTTTCTCCAGGCAAAAATGATTGCCGGTGATATTGTTGAGCTGGGGAAGTATTTTCTTGCCTACGAGCGGGTTATCTTTTTGGACAATCCCTTGGCGATGAACTCGGGACGCTTAGAGCTTCTTAAGGACTTCTCTCAGCAATCTTATGGTTCGTTGGTTGCCACCAATGCTTTCTTGTTGAATAGTTGTGGCGGGTATGACGCCAATGCTGTAGAGGTCGGAGATCTTAAAGCGGGGGGGCAAGCCACATTCTGTCCATTCTTCGTAAGAAATCCTTTGATGGATGGTGCGATGTTCGAGGATATGATGTTGAAGATGTGGTCTCGTTCTGGCAGCGTCGGAGTTTTAGGTATGGCTGACGGAGTTTTGCAAACGACCTCAAGCACTCGCCAAGCCATTATGACCAAGGATAGTTCCGGTGGTTATAGTTTGACGATAAATCTGGATGAAGTTTTAAAAAGTCCGGATAACCAATTTATTCGTCTGCACACAGATCAAAACATTATTAAGATGTTACAAAGTGGTGCATTTGATGCGAAGTTGATTTTTACGTTCTACAGCACCTCCGCTGGTTTTGAGACTGTTTCTAATGAACGTTATGTGACGATTCGATCTGAAGTAAATTATGGTTCTTCCTTGTTTAGAAGAAGTGCCAACGCTTCAGAGTCTATGATTTTATATAGTTCCACGGTCAAAGACTTTTCGATATTCATGATGTATCCGGAAACATCTGCCGGAGCGAAGACGCGGAAGTTTTCACAGGCTATGAATTTAGGTGGAAGTGAAAGCAAAGTCAGTGGACGAGTCTTTTTTAATGGTGATATCGATGTGCCGTTAACGGATCTGCCGGTTTTCAATGAAATTGTCATCATCTCTGGCGACCTGTTGGTGGATTCAACGCTGAATCCCGAGACGTATCGTGCCCTTATGAGGGAAAAATTCCGCAAAGGACTTATCGTACGTTTTCCTGTTGAGAAACTCATCAACGACGGAGAGTGTGTTGCGGGAATTATCATGGCGAATCAGTCGTCGATGTATTGTAAAAAGCCCTTGGCACCAACTCAAGACTTTGGAATTTCGGACTATATTTCCAATTTGGGAAATGTTTGTTCCAGCTTGAAGGTCAAGATCGATAGCGGCGCTTATACCTATGATACCGCAGGAAATACAAACTCAATGATACAGGAATACTGCAAGGGATCTGAGCCCGAAAAGCTGTTTCTTTCGGGAGGCGCCGACGGAGTGGAAGTGGTGGGAAGCCATGCTTATATCGTGAGTCCCGTTAAATCGCTGACGGTAAAGTCGGCCGCGAATATTTATGGAACTATTTTTGGCGGACATATTCAAGCTTTGGCGGGAACGAAATTCTACAGCCTGAGTGCTTTAAGAAAGGGATTTCCGGGGATTGCCAGTGATAAGGATTTAGCAGCGATCAGCGGTGAAGGAACAAGAGTGCAGGCGGGGGTCGGAGTTCCTCTGTTGAATCTCCCTTTGATTAAAAAACCGTATTTGGGAAAATAGGGTCTATGAATTTTGGAATATTTAAGACTCAAAAAGGTCTTTCGATTTTGGAGGTTGTGATAGCGTTGGCGATTCTTGGAATCACCGTGGCGGCTATCATTTCTTTTCAAGCGAATGTCTATAAGCAAAGTCGCAGTATTCTACAACGATCCTCATTGATACGAGTTGTTTACTCAGTTCAAGAAGACCTTTTAAAAGATCTTGAAAGTTTGCCATTTAGAAAGAATGCGAATTTCATTCAAGGAGCTGTTTTTGATCAAGCCGCCTACCGGGCCAGCTTCGACGATGATCAATCAATTCAGGCTTGTTATGATAAAGAAGGACAGCCTATTGCATTGACGGATGAGCCTGTTTGTGAAATTCGCCTAAGTTACTACCGTGTTCAGGAAATGGATCGAAACTATGACGGCAATGCCGTGGTTCAGGGCACGTCTTTTAATTACGTTCCGATGTCTCGATTGCTGATGCGGATTAAGTTTGTGGATAAAGCCACCAATTCAGAAAAAGTTTATTACCTCAGTCGTTTGAAAACCCATGTCCTATCATTCTGAAGAAAATCTTAGCAATCGCACTCTCACTCTTTTTTTGATTCTTGGATTGCTTTTGCGCTGTGTGGGCCTTTTTTTGTTTCCCTCCGGAATGGAGGGGGATGAGGCTGTCGTCGTTTATTGGGGGCGTAAATGGATTGAAGAGGGACGCTGGATCCTGATCAGTTTTGGCGAGATTCCCGCATGGGAAACCCCTTCGGCCTATTTCTTTGGAGCTTTGGATCTTTGGGGGATTTCCCCTCGAGTGGGCGCTGTTTTTATTTCCTTTTTTGAAATTGGCCTTTGTTATCTCTGGGTTTTGCGTCGTCATTCACGCCACACGGCCTTGATGGCCGCGACATTCTTGTCTTTGATGCCATGGCATTTTTTCTTTTCTTACGTATTAGGGCCTTGTGTGGCGGGGGTATGGACCTGCCTCTATCTTCTTGATTTGAAGAATCCTTTGGCGCGAATCTGGGTGTCCGTGGGCGGATTGGCTTACTATGCCTCTTTCCGCGTGATATTGCTGTGGGGAGGACTGGTTCAGTTGGTGCGCCGAAGTTGGCGGGGATTGGCAGCGGATGTCACTGGGGGACTTCTTTTTTTAGGGACTCTGTTCCTTCTGGGGGAAGATCATATAAAAGGTTTTTTTTCAAAGGGATCTTATCTGTTTGAAAGGGGTTGGGGCGAAGCTCTTCAGCATTATTTAAATGCAGTTCTATTGTGGTGGCTTCCTCCTTTGCAAACACATTGGGGGCAAATTTCGCAAGTCTCCATGGATGACGTGGGTTATGGTTTTGCCAATGTGCTGGGATTTCACAGTCCACTCTCTTATGGAACCAGTTTGTTTTTTGGATGGGGACTTTATGTCTGTTTCAAAAACAAAACAGACCGGGATGTCTGTGGACTGTTTTTGTTTGCATTATTGCTAGTGGGATTTAGTCCCAGTTATGTGCATTTTCCCTTTATTCTTCCTGTGGTTGCTTTTATTGCTGCCAGAGGTGCTACACAATTCCAGCAAAAGAATAAAAGGGCAGTCGTTGTGATTTACGCGTCCCTTATCCTGTCGGTGGGAACTTTGGTCTATATGTTGAGTGGTTTAAAAACTCGGGATCGTTGGCGTATCTTTTCGGGGGATAGTGAGATGGTCAGTCAACTGGTTTTGGCGCAAACAAAGACACCGTTTGTATGGTCCTCTGGAGTTGATTATACCAAAGCCCGCTTGGTGGCGGATCGGCAGGGTCTTCCGGTCACTTTTTTTGGAACCAGTCAGGTGGACTGGCTTAGCAGAGTGCAGATGTTGATACGCGAAAATAAGTCCAAATGGTTTTTTATCCAAGCTATCACCATGGTGGAAAGCCCAAGACCCGATGTTCAGGTCTTGTTGCTGGAGGCTCAGAAAGACTATGAAAAACGATTGCTCTTATTTGAAAACAATCATTTTATCAAAAATAAAAAAGTGATTGTTCATGAGGGAGTCACCTTGGGAGTGTTATATGAACTGGGTGATTAGAAGAAGCTCGTCGTTTCCTGATCTGCATGAATTCAAAAATCGGACAATCAGAGTTTTTTTGGATCTTCAATTTCGCAGCATTTTGCAAGCCGAGGTCGTCTTGGGACTGAAGACCCCTCAAGGGCGTGTTTTAGATTTTGGTGCTGGTTCTCAAGACTTCAAAAAACGAATGCTGTGCCGTGAGTACCTCAGTGTTGATCCTCACTTTTTATCGACCTGGAGATCGTTAGAAGATATTCCTGAAGGACAGCGTTTCGATTTGGTCGCGGCCGTGGAGGTCTTTGAACATCTCAAGGATCCCGTCAAAATCTTAAAGGATCTTGCTCAGCACCAAGAGCCTGGAAGTAAGATCTATGTCACGACGCCGTTTCTGGCAAGGGAACATGGGGCGCCGGAAGATTTTCACAGATGGACTGCGGAAGGTTTAAAAGAACTTTTAGCAGGGGCTGGTTATCGAGTTGAGAAGATTGTCAAAAGAGGAAATGGGATTTCTGTTGTCAGTAGTTATTTGAACTTCTCGCTATTTCGTATGTTAAATTCCCGCTACTTTGTGTTCGCCTTGTTGCTGGCGCCGGTGGCCTTTGTTCTTCTTTTGGTGGCTCATTGGACTTTGCAAAGAAAGTCTTCGTCTTTCTATTTGGGGCTTTCCGTCTTGGCTTCTAAAAAAGGGGATTTCGAAAACTCAATCCACAAAGATTGAGATATCCAACGTCTTAATATTGGAGGAGCCATCTTTTCAATACGCTCTAGTTCCTTTTGTAAAAAGGGTGGCATAAAAGGGTAGGCCCAATCTTGAGGTGTCACACGAACCTGGGAAACGAGGGGACTTAAAATAGATTTGATGTCTTCTGTCGTAAAAGCATTTTCTTCTTCTTCTAAAGAGAACCATTTTCTGCCAACGTCAGTTCCGAAGATGAATTTGACCAGAGGGTTTGTGCGATTGGGTTCCCAGAATAGACCGCGTCCCTCCTTCTTTAGACAATGAACCATCAGCGGTAATACCGACTGGAGATCTCGAGTCACGTGGTGCAAAATTCCCATCCCGACGATGGCGTCATAGTGATGCACCTCGTTTTTTAAGTAATGAAAGATTTCCGCTTGCACCAAAGTCAGTTCTTGATGGTTTTGGCATTTTTTTGAGGTGACTTCGAGCATGATTGGGGAGCGATCCACGGCAGTGACGTTGTGTCCGTTTTGAAGAAGGGCCAAAGTTAAATCACCGTGCCCGCAGCCCAACTCCAAAACCTGAGAATGGGGAGGCAAAGCCTGCAGAATTTTAGATATGCGCCCTTGGGCCCGCCGTGTATTTCCAGCATGAGGGGGCCATACCTGGCTGTGTCCTTGCTCATCTTTAATGACGAACATCGTCTTCTCGGGGAAAACGGATCAGCAGTTGCTTCTTTATCAACTCTTCCGTCGTGAAAGGGGGATAGTTAAAGTAGGAAATGTAAATCAAATTAAGAAGAGCCACTAGTAAACCCAATCCTACGATTCCCCACAAAGCGAAAAAATATAAACTGCCTTCAGAGAAAACCAATCCCAAGAGGCCGAAAGCTGCGTAAGTGATGGCGATATAGTTGGGCGTTGAGAAAATAAACTTTATAAACCACAAAAGAAGTTTCCGATTGCTGTTGGTGCTGTGTCCAAAAGCTCGGCAGGGTCTTTGATAGGGAACTAAGACTGTCTTATAGGAAGGATAGGCCCTGAGAGACCGCCATATTTTAACACGGGCCCGATGATGGATGATTTGTGAAACCGCCTCTTTGGAAACCAACCCAAAATCGCCGCAATCCAGAGGAATTTCAATGCGAGAAAAAAGATTCCAAAGACGATAGAACATTTTGCACTTCAAAGAAAAAAGCAGTCCCTCTTCGCGAGAAACTCTTTGTCCTAGGCACAGCTGCGAACCTTGCTCCCAGTGTTTAATAAATTCAGGAATCATCTCGGGGGGGTCTTGAAGGTCTCCATCCATAAGAATAACGGCGTCCCCGGTCGCCAGCTCTAAGCCGTGTAGAAAAATGGCTTGAGAGCCAAAGTTGCGAGTGTGTTTTGCTAAAACCCAGCGAGGGTCCTTCAAAGCATATTCTTTAAAGGCGTCATAGGCCCCGTCGGGACTGAGGTCGTCGATAACGATGAATTCAAAATCATAATCGAGGTGCAGAAAAACCTGGCGCAGTCTTTCAAATAAGACGGGGATGCTTTGCCTGTCCATGTAGCATGGAGCGATAATAGAGATCTTCTTTTTAGGAAGAAAGCGCTTTGGCTCTAAAAGGTGGAAGTTGTCTTTGTAAAAATTGACGGTCAGACGAAGTCCCTCGGTCAAAGTCAGTTGAGGTTTCCAAGAAAATCTTTGGAAGGTCTTTTTCGTAGACCCAGACCAGCGTTTGAGGTCCCAAACTTTTCCCAAGGAAGTTTCCCACTGTACTTGAGAAAATTGAAACTCCTCTTTGAGCAGCTTTTCAAGATCTCCTAGAGTCGTCTGCGATCCGGAACAAATATTGTAGGCTTCGCCATAGTCTAAAGGTTTTAAAGAAGAAAGACTGTGTAAAATGATCTCTAATAGATCATAGATATGTACAAAATCCCGGGCAGTGTCTGGATCTGACAATTTCAAAGGAGTCCCTTGAATCAGACTTTGACAAAGTTGAGGGATCAATCTTTGTGGATGTTCCCCTGGGCCATAGATCGAAAATAAACGTAATGTGACGGCGGGGAATTTAAGCTGCTTTCCATAGTACGAAATTAGGCCGTGACATTGGGTCTTGGCTAACGAATAGAGGCTGTTGCATTGCGGTTGTTGATCTTCCTGGGCCTGATCACAGTGACTTCCGTATTCGCTCGAAGAGCCAAGATGAATAAAACACTGAACCTGAGAGTCTTTAGCAAGGCTTAAGAGATTTTCTAAGTGTGTCACCTGCTTAAAGATTTCATCGGACTTGTTTTGCCAGGAGTAAGCACCGAAGGTGGCTGTATGAATAACAGAGGTAACGCCCTCAAAATGCGGACGGGCCGAGTCGTGAAGATCGAGGTCGCAAAGCACCAGGTGTTCTTTTGCTTTTTCAGTTAAGCGGACATTGGACGTATTTTTACCGGAACTGAGGCCTCGACAGGGAACTTCTGCTAAAGAAAGAAGATTGAGAAGATGAGAGCCAATAAATCCGTGGGCCCCCGTTACTAAAATACGGTGATGGCGAAGGGTCTGAGCTTTTTGGATAAGATGTGGGGGGTAGGAAAACTCAACCTTTGTCATGCACTTTATTTTTCATAGAGGCGATCTGGTGCGCAATACTTTTTTTATCAAGTCCTTGTGCTTTCAAGAGATAGTCCCGAGATCCTGTTAGGTTGTTTTTGTTCAAGGTGAGGGCATGGATATTTTTGCGAGGCCCTTCCAGTCGAGCTTTAATTTGTGAAGAAAGACTTCCTTGTTCTTGATGCTCCTCAATGATCAGCATGTGCCCCGTTTTTGCGAAATGTTGATTTATTTTTTCTATGTCGACCGGCCATTTTCCAATACAGAATGTCTGCACGCCGGTCTCTTCTTGGGCGGCGTCTAGTGCCAGATCCAAAGTGGGACCGACAGTCACCACTGTGAGTTTGTCTCCCCGTGAGAGGACACGCAAGGGTTCAAAACTTTCTTTGCCACTGAGGGCGTTGTTTGTAAGACGCAGATATTGAGGCCCGGCTTCTTGAATCATAAGGCTGAGCACCTCGGGAACCTCTTGGTCTCGGGCAGGAATCCACGAGGTCCAAGTGGGCCACAAACTGACCAACCCCAGATCGTCAATACTGTGATGAGTGGTGCCCATCAACCCGTACCCAAGGCCTCCACCATTGCCAATGATTCTTAACGAGTCCTCTGGCCCAAAATATAATTTTAAAATTTCCGCACAACGCCATAAAGTGAAGGAGCTAATGCCATAAATAAAAACCTCAAGACCTTCGGAGCAAAGTCCTTTGGCAATCAAGGCGGCATTTTGCTCTGAGACGCCCACATTGAGAACTCGCTCGGGAAACTCCTTCATCAGTGGCAGTGCCTCGGGATACCCCAAATCACAAAGTAAAAGCACACTGCGGGAGTTTTCTTTAAAGTGGTTCTCTAGCCATGAAAAAAACATTTTCTTCACGGAAGACCTTCTTTGTTCGGCCATTTGTAGTGAGCTTCGAGTGGTGAAAACTGATTTTCAATTCCTTGGTTCTTTTGGGTTGAGAAAATAAAGAAGCGAGGTTTTTCTGAAGGGGCGGTGTTAAAATCTATTTTTGAAAGATCATGTCCATCTTGACGATGAACATCCCACCCTAGGCGCTCCAGGGTCGTCGGCAAATGATGAAGTGGGAAAATCTCTGATGAGTTTCCCAGGGCTTGAACTTGATTGTGATCAAAGAGAACGGTGAGGTTCTTAAGCTGGTGGCAAGCTGCGAAATGCAAAGACTCCCAACTGGAGCCTTCGTTAATATCTCCTTCCGAAACCAAGACGTAGACGTGACTCTTGTTGTGTTTCATTTTTTTTGCCAGAGCTACGCCGCACCCAAGGCCGATGCCATAACCTAAACTTCCTGAACCAAAACCCCACCAGGGATGTTTTTGCTGAGTTTGAAAAGGGGGGTGAGCTCCCAGCGGACTCCCATCGCGACAACTTTCTTGGAGATCTTGATCCGACAGCAGTCCTTTTTTATTGAGGATTAAATAAAGAAGGCTGGCCGCGTGTCCTTTGGAAAGAATAAAGTGATCTTCCTTTTGAAGAGGACCCCAAAACAAGGACGTCAAAATATCCAAAGAGGAAAGGCAAGAGCCCAGATGACTGAGGCTTCGTTCAGAATGATAAGCAAGCAGCTTGGATTTTAGTTCATTCCGAAGAGAAAGCACATCGACAGTCATGGGCTTATGGTAGACGAAGAACCATTGAGATGCTAGTCAGGAGGTCACTTTTGTTTATTGCAGGAGGCCTTTTTAAAAAAACAGGGAACTGGACGATAGTTCGAGGTTCTTCACCTTGAATCCTATTTTAGGCACCGTCAAAATTTTAGACATCCTATTGAGGGGTGGATTGGCGATAGGGTGGGAGTGAGCTTTGCTTAGATATAAGATATGGATAATTTGCGTCTCAAATCCATTAAAACGCTGCCTGCATTGTGGTTGTCTCTCTTTTTAGGGATGAATCTTGTCGTGGTTTTAATGAGTTTTGCCTATGAGATTCACAGTGCCAGATCCTCGGTAGAGCAGTATGTCGGGATCTGGGAGGACGATATCGCACGGGCCAAGATCTTTCAGGGAGACCCCACTTTGCAAAATAAGATTTTGCAGCAGCTCAAACAAGTGCATAAGGCCGTGGGCAGCACTGAGGTGCAAGCGCCTGAAAAGCTGCAGTGCTTTTTCTCAACGGATGTGCCTCTGACTTACAACTCTCTTCCCGCCGGAAATGTTCGAGTTTGTTTTAGTGGAACGGAGCTATTTTGGAAGTCCCTTCTTTCTCCCGTATTCATGGTGGGGGTTTTATTGGGGATGATCTTTCTGGGAGTCGGAGTTCGTCGCGAATTCCTGAGTCGTCTTCATGAGCAAAAACTAGAGGCGGAGCTGGCTTTAAATAAAGAACTATCAACCATGTCCCGTCAGGTTGCTCATGATATCCGCGGCCCATTGACGGCCTTGACCACCTTAAGTCAATTATCCCATGAGATGAGTTTAGAAAAGAAAGAGCTTTTAGAATTGGCCGTGGCACGCATCCGTGGCATTGCCGAAGACCTTTTAAAAAAGGGCAAGAAAGAAAATTCTTTGGCGGTTTCATCCAATCACAATCCAGGACCGGATCTTTCCGGGGTGATGATCTCATTATTGAAGGAGTATCGGTTTTCGCATCCCCGTATCGAATTTGTTTGGCATAGTCATATCTCGTCCCAGAAGGCGCTGGTTTCTATGGACTCATTGAAGATTCAAAGAGTCGTCAGCAATTTGATTAACAATTCAATCGATGCGCTTCCTGAAAAGGAGGCCTCTATCAACGTCACCTTGATGGAACGACACGAACACTGGCTTTTGCAGATTATGGATAATGGCTGTGGTATTCCCGAAGATATCTTGCCGCGTTTGACTCAAGAGGGGATCAGCTACGGTAAAGAGCACGGCCATGGTTTGGGTCTTTTTGACGCTCGCAAGACGATTGAATCCATCGGTGGAGAATTGCAAATACGCTCTCGACAGGGGGTCGGAACTCAAGTGGTCTTGTTGTTCCCTAAAATAAGCGAAAATCTTTCTCAGATTTCCTAAAACTCTGGCATGCTCAAGGGATGTACACATCCTGGAAAGCCCTTGCCATCAATAACGAATCAGAACTTCAAAGTCCCTCTCGTCTGAAAAAAGTCCTCTGGGCCAAAGAGGGAATGCTTTTGCTGGTTATCATTATGTTCGTCTTGGCTTCTCTTCTTTCGTTGTTCTTAGGTGGATTTTTTTTCTACCTCTCCGTGACTCACTACTTAGAATGGGGGGCGGGGCTGGGGACGACTCTTGTGATGATTGTGATGTCCCTCTTATTTGCGGTGGGATCTCGACTCTTCCACAGAGAAAGAAAAATGGATCTTATTCGCAACTATCTTTTACGACCCCAGGATTTTGAGTTTGTGCCAGGAACTTTGGACTCGTTCTCTTACTCTTACGACTCCGGGGGAGGTGCACACCGGGGACGCATCCTTGTCAAAGGGCAGGCACGGGATTCTTTGGGAAACGAACTCTTGGTGCTTGAACAGTTTTCTTCTCGCGTGTGGCCATTTACGACGGAGGAAATGGATCGACAGATTCAAGAGGGGGATGATTGGTACGATCTTAAAGGGAAGCGTCCCTTTATGCCCGTCAAAGCTTACTTCTTGTACGAAAAGAAGAATCCTCGGGTCGCAGCCTTGGTGGCGATCGATAAACACTTTATTGAAAGAGCCCTCAAAAGTGCCGAGATGTCTTTTTAAAAATCACTCCTCAAACTTGATTCCCAGAACCTTGTCGATGGTTTGCTCGTAAATATCTCTTTTGTGGATTTTGGGAGTTTCTTTCTTTTTGGGAACTCCCGCAGAGAGAGGTAGTGAGAGATAAAGATCTTGTTCTTTCTTCGCAGTCAAAATTTCCACTTTGAATTCGAGATCCTTGCATAAGGCTGTGAGCATCAAAGGCTGCGTAAGACTTTCAGATGGCGTGATTTGCAACTCGCTGACGTTCAAAGTTGTAATTTTAGTTTTGAGCTTATTTTCATCCGGATTTTCAATATTTGTGATGGCGCAAGGAAAAGTCAGTAAAGTGGGGCTGCGAGGTTCAACCGAGGCGCGAGACGTGACAAGAACGGGAGTCGGTGTCGACTTTTTAAAAGTCATCTCTTTCACCAGCAGTCCCCAGGGATTCTCCAAGGTCCGCTCCGTACTCACTAAAAAGATTCCTAGCATAATCGAAAGATCACTTTTTAAACGCTCTTCCGTGATCTGCAAACTCAACACTCCTTCGTAACGATCTTGTGATGTTTTCTTCAGTGAAATCAGTTTGCCAAGTTGAGACAGATTTTTTTGTTGGATTTTCTCACGCAGTCTTCTCACCTCACGCAGTCGTTCTTCTCTTAAACGTGGCTCCATAAGAAAAGCCAGGGACGTTTGAGACTGCCAGAAATTATTGGAGTCATAGTTGAAGTAGCGCTCCAAATACTGGCGCAGAAAGGTCATCTTTTCCATTTCTCCCAGTTGTATATTTTGTAAGGCGTCTTTTCCCAGATCCATCGTTACTGCGACGACGCGGGGATTGTTTTTAAGACGCCAATACAGAAGACTGATCGTGCAGGCCCACAGAAGACTCAGAACCAACAAGGCAGTGAGAACCTTGGTCTTCATTATTCACTCTTTTCCAGGGGCAAGATCTCCATCATGCGATCGCGATGATATCTTTTGTTGGGACCGTCGGGCACCCATTGGTCAATTTCATAAAGTTTGATACGCGCTTTTCCGCCGTGAAAATATTTTTTATCCGCAGAGCGAATTTCTTCTTTCAACAGGGTTGAGGGACGGTTTTGAAA
Organism: Bdellovibrio sp.; assembly: GCA_024711265.1. Taxonomy (GTDB): domain Bacteria; phylum Bdellovibrionota; class Bdellovibrionia; order Bdellovibrionales; family Bdellovibrionaceae; genus Bdellovibrio. The sequence goes on from JANJTG010000267.1 coordinate 22,835, forward strand.
TAGATCCAATTCGGCTTTTAGTTTTTCATTTTCAAGGCGCATGACTTCAAGATCTTTTTCATCATTAAAATAGTAGTTGGCGGCCACAGCGGTGACAACGCCAAGAATGCCTCCCCAGTAAAGCGCGTGAAGTTCAGGACGCTCGTCACTTGGAGCTGTGGCGGCTCCAATCACGGCCCCGACACCGATTCCGACAGACGTGGCGGCCAAGCGGCTTTTTTGATTGGTCGCACAGGCCGAAATAAAGAAGCATAAGCCAAGAAGTAAACCCTGTAATTTCATATACACAAGTTTATGTTTGAAAGGTGGAGCGAGGCAATCTATTTCAGAAGATGTTGATAAAGAGGAAGATACATATCCTCTTGAGGTGGAACTTCGAGGTCACTCCGCGAGGGGGCGTCCGTAAATTCGACAGGAGCATTTTGAATCAAAGCTAAGGGGCATTTTTCTGCCGCTTCTCCCATCATAAGAACAGCGGAAGTTGCCAGACTGTCGGCAAGATTGACCTTGGTCATTTTAAGAGGACGTCCAAAGATGTCGTTTTGACCGATCATGTTTTTTACAGGATGAAAGCCTGCAAAGGCTAAGGAGGCTCCGACGACACCCAGGCGTAAGGGCCCAGTGTGTGAGTCCGTCAGAATGATCCCAAGCTCACGAAGCCCCAAACGCTCCCTCAAAGCCTTGCGAAGGGTTTGCACGGAATGATAGGGGTCTTTAGGGTACAAAATGTAGTCGCCTTTTTCAGAATTGGATTCGTCGATGCCTGCGGCGGGAAGTAAAAGACCGTGTTTGATCGTGAGACTGACGCCGTGACCGATTTCGCCTAGATAGTGATCAGCTTCTTGGCGGATCAAAGTTTTTTTATCGATGCTGTCGTGAGGGACCAGGCGATGTTCCGCCAGACTGACAATTTTAGATGTGATCGCCAGAATCGACCGTTCCTTCCAAAGCGAACGGTCGACATTTTCAAGTATGAACTCCACCAAGTCATTTCCCGGATGAAATACGGAAGTTTGAATAGGGGAGATCATCAACGGTGAAGTCACAGCTATCCTAACTTCTGAATGATCGCGTCAGTGAAAGAAACAGTCGTTCCTTTTCCTCCCAGATCACCCGTGCGCGCGTTGATATCAGAAAGAGCTGCAATCAAAGCTTTCATGATCGCATCGGCTTTCGCATTCTCGCCAACGTGTTGAAGCATCATCACGGCAGACTGTAGCAAAGCGGTCGGGTTGGCTTTGTTTTGTCCCGCAATATCAGGAGCTGAACCGTGAACCGCTTCAAAGATCGCCGCTTTTTCGCCGATGTTCGCGCCAGGAACAACTCCCAATCCGCCCACCAATCCTGCACAGAGGTCACTTAAAATATCTCCATACAGATTTTCAGTCACGATCACGTCGAATTGCTGAGGTTTGGTCACAAGCTGCATGCAGGCGTTGTCGACGATGACATCTTTCGTGGTGATGGAAGGATATTGCCAACCGACTTCCTGCGCGACCTTTAAGAAAAGACCGTCAGACATCTTCATGATGTTGGCTTTATGAACGATGGCAACACGAGGCTTTCCTGTTTTTTGTGCCAGATCGTAGGCGTAACGAGCGATGCGCTCAGAACCTTTGCGGGTGATACGTTTGATGCTTTCGGCGGTGTTCTCATCGACCATACGCTCGATGCCAGCATAAAGATCCTCGGTATTTTCACGTACAATCGTGAGATCCACATCTGGACAGACGCACTGAACTCCAGGCAAAGAGCGAACGGGGCGAACGTTGGCATAAAGATCAAATTTTTGTCTCATGGTCACGTTGATAGATTTATGCCCGCCACCTACGGGAGTGGTTGTGGGGCCTTTGATCGCCAATTTATTTTTATTGATAGAGTCGATCGTTGTTTGCGGAAGAAGTTCGCCCAAACTGTGCAAAGCCACTTCACCTGCTTGATGTTCTTCGTATTCGAAGGGGGCTTTGACATGCTTTAGAACTCGGATCACCTGAGTCATGATCTCAGGGCCAATACCATCACCGGGAATCACAGTCAGTTTCGTCATTGTGGGACCTTTCGTTGTAAGAAGGTCTTTCTTCTATCAAAGGTGGCCCTAGTTTCCAAGGATTCGTGACTTGCGCGCGCGAGCTGGTAGGGGGAGCTTTTTTAGGCTCCCTACCAGGAAGGTAGGACGTGGGGGTGGGCTTGGTGGCTCGCAAGGACTCCCCGAAAGGGGCCGGAGCCGGTTTGTCTCATTTCGAGACGTTGGCTTTCCATAAAGCAAGCCCCGGGCCAGACCATTCAGAGCCTTTTTGCACCACACTTTGCGGCGCGGGGGTGTTGGATTCTTTGACACCAAAAATGTCCTTAAAATTCAATATCTTAAACACTTTCTGAAGGGCTGTCTTCGAAGTGAACAGGTCCTCTTGGCAAACATGAAATTTGATATATTCCACAGATTGTCTTGAAAAACCTCGTGATGACAGAGGGTTAGCTCTTTGATTGCGACTGGTGCCGCTTGGTCCTGTCTTTGTATTGAAGAACAGCAGTGGAGGTCGCTCTCATGTGGAAGTGGCTAGGGACCGCAGTGGTCCTCATCTCAATTTTAACGATCCAAGCCTGTGCGCCGAAGTCTCAGGAAGACTGCGGATTCGTGCAGAACGTCTATGGCGAACGCATCTCTTGGAAAAGTGATGTGCCGGTGACGATGTATATTCACTCTGCGATTCCAGACTCCATGGTTCCTTCTATTGTCGCGGCTGCGGATACATGGGAAAAAACTGCGGGAAGAAAACTCTTTAATATTATTACGTATCCTCGTTATACCGGGCCGATCAATCCTCATAAAGATGGTGTGAATGTGATCTACCTTATGAATTCCTGGGAGGACAATCGTTCTTCAGAGCAAGGGCGCACCAGCGTCTATTGGATCGGGGACCTCATTAAAGAAGCGGACATTCGTTTAAACGGAGCTGACTTTGGCTTCTATTGGAATGGACAGACAATCACCCGAGCAGCGAAGTCGGATCGTGCGAACTCGGCTCCAGTCAATATCGAAGCTTTGGTGCTCCATGAAATGGGGCATGTTTTGGGACTCAAACATAAAGATGGCGCGGGTTCCGTGATGGCCACGTATTTAGCTAGTGGTGACGATCGAGTTCGTTTGGCTTTGGCCGACGAAAAGGCTTTGCAGTGCGAGTATTAGGATGCTCAGCATTGTAAAAAGTCCATGTAAGTTTATTTAAGTTGTTGGAAGTGAAAAAACCTAACTAGACTTTTAGTTCTGCGCCGGAAGCAGACAGAGGAGAGCAAAATGAGAGTGATCAATTTAGATAAGAACACACAGGTGGAAACTGCAGTTGAGTCTTATTTGGGATCTCTTTCAGAGGTTTCTCCAGTGACTCACAAGTCTTACCATGAGCTCGCTGATACACCGGTTGTTGAATCAGATTCTTTAGCTCAACTCAGTGCCAATATTGAGATGCTGACAGATCTTCAAGCGCGTCTTTCTTTCCTGATGAGAGAAGTGCGTTACTTGATGAAGGTTTAATCGGAACCACTCCACCTCAGGGGTGGAAAACATCCCGAGACTAACTTGTGTTAGATGACAGCAATTAGATATATCGCTCTAATTAGCACATGGGAAAAAATCTCGGGGAATTTCAAAAACATATCCAAAGCCATTTTGAAAAATGGGGTCTCACCAAAACGGAGTGCGAGATCGGAATGTTTATTCTTCGAGGGCTTAGCCTCAAACAGATCGCAGAAAAGCGAGGCACTTCAGAAACCACCACGCGACAGCAAGCTTTAAGTCTTTACAAAAAGGCCGCTGTCGATGGACGTCATCAGCTCTCTGCGTTTTTCATTGAACATCTCTTAAATTCTTAAGTCGAACTAAGCTTTGCGATCCAGTCGGATCATATTGCCTTTCGGGATATGATACACCACCCAGTCGCCTTGGCGTTCCCGAGTCATGCCCTCAGTGATGACGGGCTTTTCAAAAGGGAACTCTTCACGGAAGGTTTGGAAGCTGGAACTGCTGACAATCTTTCCCTCATCCTCCACTTTGTCCTTGAAGGATCGTTGTCCGGTCACGGTGGCTTTGTCATTTTGAATGGTGACCTTCACAGAGTCCTTTTCGTGCTCGGGGACATAGGCTTTCAGGATATAGAAGTCGGGATTTTCTCGAATGTAGCTGCCGCGGTCTTCGACTTTATAGAAAGGATCATCCTCTTTGTGCGCATATTTTTCAGTCGCCTTGGTTAAGTCTTTGCGGGACTCCAGCAACTGACGTTGATACTTTTGGTTTTGAATATCTAAAGACTCACGCTGAGCAGCTTCATTTTTCTGATAAATACTTTGGAAGCGCTCATGTTGAAGTTTGAGGTGGTCTTCGTTTGCCTTCTTGTTTTCCATGATTCGGTCAGAGTATTGCTTATTGATGCGCTCTTCTTTATTGGCCCATTGTTTTTGCTGTTGTTCGTAGCGTTTTGCCGAGTTGTCTTGAAGGCGTGTTAGTTTACTTTCTTGTTGAGCTTGTTCTTTTTGAATTTGCTGTTCGCCTTTTTCTTGCAGCTTGCCGTACTCTTTTTCGTTTCGAGCGCGCACGCGTTCCTGAACACTGCGACCTCGCTCCACTTCACTGCGCAGACTCATCTCATTTTGTTCGCGCTGATTGTTTAAGCGCTTTTCGCCGAACTCATTGAGTTCTGACATATCATGATTGTATTTTTGTTTGGCCTGTCGAACGTCTTCAGCGCCCTGGGTGCGGATGTGTTCGATTCGGTTTTCCGAGTTCTTTTCGATCTCTTCAATTTTTTGACGACTGTCGGCTTGAGCCCGCGCCACTTGCTCTTGTCTTTTTTGGCGGGTGTCGCCTAACTTTTCTTCATAGGTTTTTTGGAGACTTTGCAAACGGGTATTGTATTTGTCAGAGATGCGTTCTCGTTCCTGAGAGGCCTCGTCGGCCATTTCTTTTTGGCGATTGCGAATGTGATTCACAGCCGCTTCATTCTGTTCACCAATGGCATTTTTCTTTTCATTGTAGTAGTCGCGAAGATCCGCGATATCCGCTTCATTTTCTTTAACGATCTGCTTTTTTTTGCGTGAGTACTCCGCTTGAAGGTCATTCAAGTCGGCTTGCTGGGATTTGCGCGTGGAACTGTCAATCGACGACATGTATGTAGTGTATCAAAATAATACAACTACATTAAGGAGCTGGGTTTTCAGAAGCGGGAATCTGGCCTTTCGGGTTGGGGCAGTGAGGCTGAAAGTTGTCTGTGCGACCGTAACAGCGCCATGTATCGATGTAGGTAACCTCTTCGTCTGCGGCGACAGGATAGTAATAGCGGTATTGAATGTGATCGAGTGTGCTTTCCACAAGACGGAAGTCCTGAGGGGTTGGGGTCGCGGTATTTTGCACGGGGGCTTTCTTGGCGATCTTCAATAAAAACACCCGGTACTCGGCATAGCCAAAGTGGGGAAGTAGAAAAAAGAAAGCCGATAAGAAAACTCGATATTTCACAAATCTCCCTATCGGCTTTGCGGTGGGAAACTTAATCAAAAGGTCCTGGTCCCAGAATAACAGGAGTCATGCGCGTTGCATTAAATATCACAAGGGGTGTCGATTTAAGGCTCTAGGAGTTCGACGGTTTGGGGAGGTTTGCATTTTTTAGAGAGAAGTTTGGGCAAAGTGCCTAAGTTTTGGGCGGAGAAGGGCCTCAACTAAACAGAGAGATGAGTTTTCTATTAATGACTATGCTCGTGATTGGCTCTCACCGTATTTTCCACAATATGAAAGTAAGCGCGAACCAGCATTTGATAGGATTCAGAGTCCAAAGCCTGTAAGTAGGCCATCTTCTCGAAATAGGTCTTCTTCGCAATTAAGGCGGTCATGACATCTTGGACTTTTTTCATCTTATCAAAGCTGTAAAAGTCCTTATCGTCTTTCACTTCTTTTAGAACATCCGCGATGGCTTTATTGTCAAAAAGAACATGAACACCCATGGCAGAATGTGAGAGCAAAGCCTCCATTCGTTCCAAACTTGTCTCTTCTATATTGACCAAGAGCGCCTCCTTGGCAGCTGCTAGTTTCGATGGTGAGGAATAATTCTATATGTTGCAAGACCAAAAATACGACTATGACGGGGCTTGTCGTGTGGGTGCTTTTTCTAGTTGTTGGTGATCGAGAATGTCTCGATAATAAAAAATGAAGGATACTGACTATGGCGAAAACAAAATCTCGGGCACAAAAGAAAACAACCAGCTCTTCAGAGAAAGAGTACATCATTGTTGATGAAGCCGCCGGACTTATTTTTGAGTCTGAAAAGGAGTTGTTTGGCTATTTTCAGGGTGCCATCAATAAGCTTGAAGAAGAATATCAGTCTTTAAGGGCTTCTGAGGATTTTACGGATGAAGAGCAGATTGCCCGTGAGCATTTTTTGGAGGCGACTCTCGACGAACCCGATGAAGTTTGGCTGGATGACAAAACGATGGAAGATTTTGCCATCTATCACTTCATTAAGTCTTTTGAAGAGGGAGCCGAGAGCTTCAAGTACGTAGCTGTGGCCTATGTATCGTCGGAAGATGAGTATCCCACTTTTGTATTTATTCACTTCCCTACAAAAGACAGCCGTGTGTGGCAGAACTATCAAAGAGGTGAGTTGGTATACGACAAAACCTATGAAGAAGTGTCCGGTGGTTCTATTGAAGGGGATGCTTTAGGGGAAGGTGATCCTCTGGCCATGGGGCTTTATATGGCCATGCTGAAAGTGCGTGGAGACAAAGACATTCCTCAGGATAAGTTTCAGGATTTTGCGGCTCTTCGCGAAGAAACTATCGAAAGTGCAGATGAGATCTGGCGTAAGAATGATCTGGATGGGAATGTATTGGTGAGTTTTATCAAGGAGTTTCCCGATCACGAGACAACCAAAGATTTGGTTTATATTGCAGTCACTCAGGAAGATGAGAGCTCTAATGTTCACTCTCTGTTGTTCTCTTTCCCGACGACGGATCCGACTTTAGTGGATCGTTATCGTCAGGGCGAAAACCTGCAGGCCGAAGAGGTCAGTCAGGAATCCGCTCATTAGAAACAGAAGTTATTAGTCATGGACTGGAACTGAGCCGCTGAGAAACCTTGGTTTGCATAGTTTTTCAAGGGGTGAAGATCTTGAAGAACTTGGGCACGACCTGCTCCAGTAGATTCATACGCATAGTCCGCAGGGTTGGCGTAGAACAAGGGAAGTAGGGCATCGGCCTGGCTGACCGCTTTATTTGTCGAAACACTGTAATTTGTGATTTTCAATACATCGTACTCGCCGTTGGCATCTTTAAGATCTACCAAAATGTTCACATTGGCAAAGAAGGTCGCGGCATCGGAATAGCTCATGTTCTTAGCGATGGCAGACACGTCACTCCAGCGAAGAGTATTCTTCCAGCCTGTGATGGCTTGGCCTGTAGAGGCATTAACCAAGATAAACTTCAAAGCCGTGCTATCCAGATAAGTGTTGCCACTTGAGTTGGCAAGCCACTTCCACATAGCGATATATGTTGTGCTGTCTTCGAAGTTTGAAGGAATGGCGGTCAGGCGAACATTGACATAGTCCATGCGAACTGTGCTTGAAGAGTCGGTATACGTTTTAAGTTTGGCGCTGATTTCAGTTCCAGTGACCTGGTTGCAGTAGGCAAGAGGTTTGGAAGATGTCGAAGTATCTGTCGAGCGGCTTGAAAAATCCGAAGTGCCTACCGCATTTTTGGAAGAACCACAGGCCGTTAAGAAAGCGACTGCACTGAGTGTAAGGATGGTAGTGAAGAGTTGTTTCGAATTTTTCATAAGGCCCCCTATGCCATACCTATAGAGCAATGTCGGTGCCATATATCATAGTGAGGCGCACGAAAAAGGGCTGTTATTTCAGCAACATAGGCTACTCTCCAATCTCACTCTAAGACGTTCTCAGGCTGAGCCGTCGAACTTATTGAGCAGTGCCGTACCGGAAGTGTCACTGAAGGCACGCGGGATCTGCGTGCGCGGGGGCGGTCTTGGATATTACAAAGTTGCAAGGGGGAACTCTTGGGTCTAACAGAACTTTGTTCCCCGAATACGTCGTGCTAATCTTTGGGATACTTAATATTCTGAAGTCAGGGCGGGTTTTAAAATAATACTATGAATATTTCGGCGCTTCAGATTCTTCTGGGATTTTATGTCGGGACTGTTTTAATCAGCCTCGTTGTAACTCTGATACAGTACTATACCGATCGACAAAAGATTCAAAAGTTGGTTTTACTTTATTGGATGGGGGTATTGGTTTCGGCCATCACGAATCTTTTCGCGGCCAACTTGACCCCTTTGTTGATAGTCGTAATCAGCGCCACGGGTACTTTTTTGGGGCAGCTTGTTTTGGCGATGTGTTTAGCTGAGATCCGTGAGGTGCGTTTTAAAATTCTGAATTTATTTGTTTTATATATTCTATGCGGAGTTTTGACGGTCATTTTATATTTCAGCAGCACAGGCTTCTCAATCTTTGCTTTACCCATGGTTGTGGGAGCCGTGGCTCCCGTATTTCATGTGATTTATCTAGCTATACGTAGAAAGACGAAGCCATTTTCTGTTGTTCAAAAAATGTTTATCGCGGTTTCCATTGCCATGAACTTTCACTATCTAGATTGGCCTTTTGTGAGAGGGCGAACAGAGTTTTTGTTCATTGGGATGGTTGTCGCCTTTTCTATTCTTTATATTCAATCCATTCTTATGCCCATGATGGTCAATGAAAAAGTGCTGCAGGATCGGAATGATAGACTTGAAGAAGAGGTTCAGTTTCGGGCGACTCAATTCACCGAAACACAAAAGCAGTTGTGGGATGCCAATAAGTTGGCCAGCATTGGTCGAATGGCTGGAGGTGTCGCCCATGAGATCAACAATCCTCTGA
>JANJTG010000516.1 GCA_024711265.1 Bdellovibrio sp.
CAGTGCCAACCCCCGTAAGGATAGTCTTTTTTTTGCTCGCAACTGTTCGACAACAGCTTTTAAATCATCCGTTACATTGTGAAGCTTCGCTCTTTTTGATTTTGAAGACTCCATGGTGATATTTTACCATGCTCGACCATCCCCGTGTCTTTAATGTCAGAGCCCAGGTGAATATTTCCATCCTAGGCCCATCTCTAAAATCTGTAAATAGTTGTTTCTTTATAAGACACACCTATTTTATTTCAATACAGGCTCCATAAGATTTTGGGTCGGAGGTTGGACACAAGACGCCTGGGAAACCGCAAGATCCACAAGCGCCCCCCACGGTGCATGCAACACGGATATTCAAACGCTTTTTAACAAGCTCCTCACAAGTCGCCTTATTTTTGGCTACGTAACTAAAGAAACGATTTGCACTGAAATTTTTAATTGATGCCACATCTGCCTCACTGAAGCAGGCACCATATTTCTTAGGATTAGCCGAAAGACAATTTCCACCCGGCTTACCGCAAGTTGAACCGCAACCGCCTCCAAGACTGCAAGAAATACTCACCCCATAGCGCGCACGAATGACCCCTTCACAATTATCTTTACTGCCTACCACATTGAACAACTGGCTGGTTGTGGAGTTCACAACGTCGGCAATTTTCGCATCACCAATGTCTTTCTCACTTACACAGGCACCAAAGTGGGTATAGTTCGCCGATTCACAGGTTGAATTTGGCTTACCACAACTCAAGCCGCATCCCCCACCCACACGACACGAGATACTGCGAACTTTCAATCGTAATGCGATCGATGTTTCGCAAGATGTTTTATCGCCAGCCACAAAATTATACATTAGCGGAGCTGCGGGAGTTTGCGCCGCCGGAGCGGGAGTTGCGGCCGGAGCCTCTGACGATGCCGAAGATGATGAAGAAGAGGAGGCGACTGCACCTGTGGATGCGGAAACCATCGGCATAGAGATCAGTTCCTCTTTCGTCATACAAATTCCATAATGAGATGGATTCGCGGACTCACAAAGTCCACTTGGTTTTCCGCAACTCACCCCGCACCCTCCGCCTATCGTACAAGTCACTTTTCTTTTATAATGGGTGGCCACAGACTCTTCGCAGTGCGCTTGGGAAATTCCGGATACAACATTGTAGAATTGGGATGTGTTTGTAGAATTTCCTGAAGGTGCGACTTGAGAGGCTTGAGTTGTCGTGGATCCATTCGATCTTTTGGTCGAGCCCGTCGAAGCAACTCTGGAGGAGCTGTCCGTGGACGATGTGGATTCGATACACATCGAATCACCACACGCCAAGTTAACTTGATCTGCATCGGATTGGA
>JANJTG010000528.1 GCA_024711265.1 Bdellovibrio sp.
CCCGAACAGACCCGCATCGCCGACCAACTCGACACCCTGCTGGCGCGCATCCAAGCCTGTCAGGACCGTCTGGAGGCCATTCCGGCGTTGCTCAAGCGGTTTCGAAAGCTGGTTCTCTCGTCTGCGCTTTCCGGCGACCTGACTGAAGTCTGGCGGGCCGAACAAGGAGTGGGCTTAGATACTTGGTCGGCGAGGACGATTGCCGATGTCGCGGAAGTTGGGACTGGATCCACGCCTCTTCGATCAAACAGCAACTTCTACGCAGAGACCGGGACCCCTTGGGTGACAAGCGCGGCCACGAGTCGCCCATACATCGACTCTGCCGACCAGTACGTGACTAAAGCGGCAATCGATGCACACAGGCTCAGGGTCTACCTCCCCGGGACACTGATCATTGCCATGTACGGTGAAGGGAAGACTCGTGGGCAAGTCAGCGAGCTTCGAATTGACGCGACCATCAATCAGGCCTGCGCTGCGATAACTGTCGATGAGCAGCAAGCCAACGCCGCCTTCGTCAAGCTTGCACTCTCGTCGCAGTACGAGCAAACGCGCGCGCTTGCGGAAGGCGGCGCGCAGCCAAATCTGAACTTGTCCAAGGTGCGCGGAATTCCACTACACCTGCCAGAAGGGCCCGAACAAGCTGAGATCGTTCATCGAGTTGGAGAACTGTTCGCCTTTGCCGACACCATCGAGTCTCGCGTCGCTGCGGCAACAGGCAAGACACGGAAGCTTCCCTCGCTCACTCTCGCCAAAGCCTTCCGCGGCGACTTGGTTCCGCAAGATCCAACCGACGAGCCGGCCAGCGCCTTGCTGGCCCGTATTGCCGCCCAACGCGAAGCGCCCTCGCATGCCGCCTCGGCAACCACACCGCGCCGCGGCCGCCCGCCACGCGCCCCGAAGGAAACCGCCGCCATGACCAAGAGCCGCCAGGACGACGACGTGATGGGCCAGCCCTACCTGGCGGCGCACCTGCGCCGCATCGGCACGCCCGCCAGCGCCGAGGCGCTGTTCAAGGTGGCCGAGCTGCCCGTCGCCGACTTCTACAAGCAACTGGCTTGGGAGGTGGCGCAAGGCCACGTGAAGGACAACCAGACCACGCTGGAGCCCGGGCATGCGGCTGGATAAGGTCAGCATCGACGGCTTCAAGAACCTTCGCGGGCTGGAGCTGGACTTCGATGAGCGCCAGCTCACCACGGTGCTGATCGGCCAGAACGGCGCGGGCAAGTCCAACCTCATCGAGGCCATCACCCAGGTCTTCCGCTGGGTGGACCTGCGGCGCAACGAGCCGCGCTTTCGCTACCGGGTGACCTACCGCATCCAGCCGCAGGGGCCGGCGGTCCCGAATCCGCCCAGCGTATGCCTGAGCAACTTTCCCGGCGAACCCGCGATTCGGGTCAACGGGCAGGAGGTGAAGCGCACCGAGTTCGAGAAGCGCAAGACGGAGTGGTTTCCGGACCTGGTGTTCGGCTACTACTCCGGCGGCAGCCGCCGGCTGGAGGCTTTGTTCGACAGCCACCAGCGTCGCTACTACGACGACATCAAGCTCGAGGACAACGTAGCGAAGGTCGCAAAGGCGCAGGAGGCGCGGCGCCTCTTCTACTGCCGGCCCATCCATGGCGTGCTGGCGCTGCTGGCGCTGTTCGCCTTTCCGGACCCCAAGGTCAAGGCCGAGCTGGCCGGTCGCCTGGGCATCACCGGCTTTCACTCGCTGCTGGCGCTGTTCCGCGAACCCTGGTTCGCCAAGGGCCGGAAGACCAGCGCCGACGACCTGTGGGGCGCCGGCGGACCCGCCGGCCGTGCCGCGCGCCGCTTCAAGGAACTGGCCTTCCACCCCTTTGCGCTGGAAGGCAACGCGGTGGATGACTACCGCGACAAGAAGCAGGTGGAGCCACAGTTCGCTGCCTTCCTGCCATCGCTAACGCGGCTGCAGCAACTGGCGCAGCAGTTCAAGAACGAGCGCGAGATGTTTTACGCCCTGGAGGCGATGGAC
>JANJTG010000014.1 GCA_024711265.1 Bdellovibrio sp.
TATTGATTCTTCCTAAGAATAATGCTGAATTTTAACGTCAGTCATTAATTGGAGGAATCATGTTATTCGGACTTCTTGTATCGACAGCGTATGCGCAAACAGCACCTGGTGGGCAACCCTCTGCCTTCGAAATGTTTGTGCCTTTTATCTTCATCTTCGTGATCTTTTATTTCCTCATCATTCGCCCTCAGGCGAAAAGACAAAAAGAGCATCAAAAGTTTTTGGCTGAAGTGAAGCGTGGTGATGAAGTGATCACCTCTTCGGGCATCCTAGGTCGTGTGGATGGGATCACCGATCAATTCGTGACATTGGAAATTGCTGACGGCGTGAAGGTGAAAATGCTTCGCAGTCAGATCGCAACATCTCAGAAAGCAGCAACAGCAGAGGAAAAGAAATAATGGAAGGACTTCGTTGGAGATCGTTTCTCGCAGCAGTGGGAGTGGCCGCAGCCATCGTTTGGGTTTTGCCGAACGTGGTGAACTTTGGTGAAAAATCTTGGTGGCCCTCCAAGCAAAAATTAAACTATGGCTTGGATATCCAAGGCGGTTTGCACTTGGTTATGGGTGTTGACGTTGACGGCGTGGTGAAAGAAAGCACAGGACGTTTGTTGGCTTCAATGAAGGCAGAAATGCAAAAGGAGCAAGTGCCTTTTGCTGATGTGAAGGCTGAGAAACCAGAGCAAGGTGAAATTCAGGTCGTTGTGGCTCAGGCTGCAGACAAAGCTAAAGTGGAAAAGTTCCTGGCTGATAAGTATGGAACAGTTCTTCAAATCATGGGCTCTACGGACAACTCTGTGACAGCTCGTTATTTCGATGCTTACTTGAATGACTATAAAAATCGCGTGATCCAGCAGGCGATTGAAACTATTCGTAACCGTATTGACGAATTCGGTGTAGCTGAACCTTCTATTTCTCAACAGGGTGCTAACCGTATTTTGATTCAACTTCCTGGTATGGCGGACGCTGAAAAAGCAAAACAGTTGATCAATACCACTGCGAAATTGGATTTTATGATTGTTTCTAATGAGAAATCTCAGCAGGAACTTCAAGCCTTGATCACAGAGGCCGAAAAGGCGGGGAACTACAATATCGGAAGCATGAAGTATTCTGATTATGTCGCTCGTTTGAATGCGGACCTTAAAGGGAAGCTTCCGGAAAAGACGATTCTTTATTTCGAAAAATCTGAGAATGCGACCAATATGGAAGCGGGAGCTATCCCGTTCTTGTTAAGAACCGACACGGATTTGGGCGGTGGAGCTCTTGATGATGCTTTTGTTGGTTACGACCAATACGGCGGTCCTCAAGTGTCTTTGGTTTTCAACTCTTCAGGTGCGACAAAGTTTGCGGACTTGACAGGCAACAACGTTGGTAAGCAGATGGCGATCGTCTTGGATAAAGTCGTAAAGTCAGCGCCGAGCATTCGTGATCGTATTGCTGGTGGCCAGGCGGTGATCACTTTGGGTGGTGGCCGTGACCGTAACAAAATGATGGACGAAGCGAAGATGATTTCAACAGCTCTTCGCGCGGGGGCTTTGCCTGCGTCTTTGGAGCAGTTGGAAGAGCGTCGTGTAGGACCCACCTTGGGTGCGGATGCGATTGCTAAAGCTAAATTGGGTTCTTACGTAGGGGCAGCGATCATTGTGATCTTTATGTTGCTTTATTATAGAACCATGGGCTTGGTTGCTAGCATGTCATTGGGTCTTAATATCCTTTCCATCTTCGCTCTTTTGACTAGCTTTGGGGCGACTTTGACTTTGCCGGGCATTGCCGGTATCGCCTTGACCGTAGGTTTTGCGGTGGATGCGAACGTTCTTATTAATGAACGCATTCGAGAAGAGATGCGCTTAGGGCATGGAATCAAGGTCGCGATAAAAGAAGGTTACCATCGTGCGATGTCTGCGATTATCGATGCGAACGTGACAACAGCAGCAACTGCAGTGGTGCTTTTGTATTTCGGTACGGGGCCTGTGCGTGGATTTGCGGTCACTCTTTTGATTGGTATCGCGACTTCCATGTTTGCAAACGTATTTGTATCAAAAGTCATTGTTGATTTGATGGTGCACAAGTTTAACTTCAAAAAGATTTCTGTGTAGTAGGGCGAAGTATGACTTCTAATAAAAATGAATCATTTGGACGTTTTGATTTTGTAGGAAAAGCTTGGCTCTTTGGTGGGCTTTCGCTTGTTCTTGTGGTGGCTTCGCTGATCTATCTTGCGGTTCATGGCATTAATTACGGTATCGACTTTAAGGGTGGTACTGAGATGCAGGTGAAATTTGCCCAAGGTGTGACCATTGATGAGGTTCGTCAGGCGATTGATGAACTGAAATTGGGTGAAGTGGGGGTTCAGTCCTTCGGAGAAGGTAATGAGTTCATCATTCGTTTCCAAGGTAAGCAAGGTGCGACTGACAAGGAAACCAACGAAATTTTGAATGCTGATATCGCAAAAATGCGTGAAACAGTCACAACAAAGTTTGCGTCCGCGAATCCTGATATCCGTCGTATTGATACGGTGGGGCCTCAGGTTGGTGCTGAATTAAAACGCAACGGTCTTTTGGCTGTTTTCTATTGTTTGCTTGTGATTTTGATCTACGTAGCGCTTCGTTTCGATTATAAGTTCGCTCCAGGCGCTGTTCTGTGCTTGTTCCATGACGCTGTGATCACTTTGGCGGTCTTTGTCTTGGTAGGTAAAGAGGTGAATGTATCTATTTTGGCAGCGATCATGACTTTGATTGGTTTCTCGCTGAATGATACCATCGTGGTTTTTGACCGTATTCGTGAAACGGAAGGTCACTATCATGAGAAGGGTTATGGCTTTGTGATTAATAAGTCGATCAACGACATGTTGATTCGTACATTGATCACATCAGGTACGACCTTTGTCTCAGCGCTTTGCTTGTATATTTTTGCTGGCGGAACGGTTGAAGATATCGCCTTCTCAATTTGTGTTGGTATCTTCTTCGGTACTTACTCCTCTATCTACGTTGCAGCTCCTTTTGTGTTGTTGATGGAGAAAATGAGTCTAAAAAAAGCAAAAGCTTAAGGATGGCATGAACCCATTATGGAAGCCGCGAGAACTGCTATCAGAAACCATGACCCCCTCGAATGTCGAGGGACAATGGCCCTCTCTGATCGGTAAGATTCTGGCGGCTCGGGGGTTTTCGGAATCGAAAGAAGTGGATAAGCTTCTTTTTCCGAAGCTCGCGGACTTGAAAGATCCCCTTTCTTTAAAGGGGATGTCTCAAGCTCTTGAGCGCCTAGGTCAGGCGTATCTTAATAACGAAAAAATATGTATCTATGCGGATTTTGATCT
The DNA here is from genome assembly GCA_024711265.1 of Bdellovibrio sp. Taxonomy (GTDB): domain Bacteria; phylum Bdellovibrionota; class Bdellovibrionia; order Bdellovibrionales; family Bdellovibrionaceae; genus Bdellovibrio. The sequence continues at coordinate 3,310 of JANJTG010000014.1, forward strand.
GGATGGAACTTCGGGGCTGGCGCTTCTTAAAACAGGTCTTGTCGCCCTTGGGTTTCCTGAGGTCTTGCATTATCAGCCTAAAAGGCTTTCCGAAGGGTATGGATTTCATGCGGCTGCGGTTGAGGAGCTGCATAAACAAGGGGTCACTTTAATTATCACTGTGGATGTGGGAATTACCGCTCATGCGGCTGTGGACCGGGCCCGCGAGTTGGGTGTTGATGTTATTTTAACAGATCATCACTTGCCAGCTGAGACTATTCCTCAGGCCTATGTGGTGGTGAATCCCAATCAAGGGGATTGTTCCTCTGGCTTGGGATATTTGTGTGGTGCTGGCGTTGCTTTTTATCTTTTACGAGGCCTGAAAAGATACTTTCAAGACCATCCTCAACTGCCTAAGAATAATTGGGATTTAAAGGAAGTACTGGATTATTTCGTTATCGGAACCTTAACAGATATGGTTCCTTTGGTGGAAGACAATCGAGTCTTGGTTAAACATGGATTGCTGAAGCTGGCAGAGACTCGTCGAGCTGGGCTTCGAGCTTTACTTGAAGAGCTGGACTTAGTGGGGCGCCCACTAACCAGTCAAGATGTGGCGATTCGATTTGCTCCTAAACTTAATGCACTCTCTCGAATGGAGTCGGGGGTTCTGCCGATAGATATATTTCTACTTGATGATGCCGCCAAAGCTCGGTCCATGGTTCGTGAGGTTATGAAGAATAACTCCACGCGGGTTCAGTTGCAGAATGATGCGGAATTAGAAGCTCAAGAAATACTTAAAGAGTGGCCTCATAAGGACTTTGTTTTTGTGGCCTCTAAGAGTTTTCATCGAGGGGTTGTAGGTCTTATTGCAACCAAGTTGACTCAAGTTTATAACAAGCCTGCTTTCGTGGGTTCTTTGGGTGACGATGGCATGATCGTGGGAAGTGCTCGTTTGCCTCAGGGGCAAGAAGCCTGTCTGGTTCAGGCCATGTCAAGCGCGCAAGAAGTTTTGAGTCGTTTTGGGGGGCACTCGGCTGCGGCTGGTTTTGAAATCGCAGAGTCCCGAGTCAGTACATTCATTGAAAAGCTCGCAACCCACTTCGCGGATCTTCGTGAAAAACCCAAACCTCTTGAGATTTTTTATGATGTCGAAGCCACGCTTTCTGAGGTGGGGGCTGGACTTATGAAGTGGTATGACTTTGTGGGTCCCTTTGGAACAGGTTTTTCGATTCCTTTGATTCATTTCTCGGGAGTTCAGGTTCTTTCTAAGCGAGAGCTTAAAGGGGGCCATCTTCGTCTTAAGATTGTTGATAGCGAAGGGCAATGCTCTTCAGAGGCGTTGTTATTTACGCCAACACCGCGTCAGCTTCAGACATTGGAAAATGTTCCGGGTTATTACCATATTTTAGGTGAACTTCAGTGGAATTATTTTGCTGGACAAAAAACGGTTCAGATACTTATTCGTGATCTAAAGGCAGCAACATGAAATCAAAAAAGAAGGTCGTGGTTCTTTTGTCGGCGGGTTTGGACTCGACGATCAATGCATTTGAAGCCCTGAAACATCATCATGAGATTGTCCTGGCGTTGACGTTTAATTATGGACAAAGAGCTGCTAAGAAAGAAATCGAGTCCGCAGGGAAAATTGCGGCTTATCTAAAAATTCCTCATAAGGTGGTCGAACTTCCCTGGTTTAAAGATTTCAATAAGTCTTCTTTGCTTGTAGAAGAACAGAAAGTTCCTACGGGGGCTCAGGTGAAAATTGACGATCTGCAAACTTCCACTGAGACAGCGAAGTCCGTGTGGGTGCCGAATCGCAATGGGATTTTTTTGAACATTGCTGCGGCCTATGCGGAGGCGTTAGGGGCGGATGCTGTGATTCCCGGCTTTAATGCGGAGGAGGCAGCGACGTTTCCTGATAACTCGAAAGAATTTTTGGATCAGGCAACCAAGGCTTTGTGGTATTCCACGTCCAATCACGTGACGGTGGGGTGTTATACGGCTCACTTGATCAAAAAAGACATTGTCCGTTTGGGGCAGGGTTTGAAAGTTCCCTGGGAGTTGATTTGGCCCTGTTATTTCTCAGGCGATCAATGGTGTGGGCAGTGTGAATCATGCTTAAGGTCGAAAAGAGCTTTTCTGTCGGCTGGAATAGATGTGAAATCTCTTTTTAGGGAGTAAATATGCAAACTCAATTTATTGAAAAGAACTTTCCTTATGATGGCACTCAGTTGCGATCCCTTTTTGCATATCTAAACCATGGCATTTTAGGTCCCTCGGTAGTTTCTTGGCAGGGAGCATGTGCGATTCCTTTTGAACACATGGTGGATGGTGAAGATCTTTTGGCCAAGGCGGTGATTCAGGGGGATGAGATGCTTCACTTTATCATCGAGATCTTTGATCGGGATCTTTTTTCTGGAGTATCCTTGCAGCGGTTGTTTGCTTCAATTTGTCGTGATTATCTGCAGACCCAAGCTGCCCCCGCTTTGTCGGGAAAAAGTTTGCATCGTGATGGTGATGATATCTATTTGGGTGATAAAAAATTAAGTATCAGTATTGCGACGAAGTCTCCGGTTTCTGTCATGGTTCATTTTGCAATGAATGTGACGAACAAGGGAACTCCGGTAGAAACTTTAAGTCTGGGGGATTTGCAATTAGATCCTCGTCGTGTGGCCGAGGATCTGATGACTCATTTTAGAAAAGAGTATATCTCTATGGTGACAGCGACGCACAAGGTGCGCCCTGTTCCTTAAAGGTCAGTTTTTAAATTTCTTTAGATTTTCCAAAGATTGAAAATAGTAGACCTTGCCGGTGGCATCGGCCCCGATGACGGCAAGGGCTTTATCAACCTTCTTTCCTGAAACAGGATCAATGGCTTCGCGGGATTTGGGGTCATTGTTGAGAGTGTGTTGGCAGTTCTCGCAACATCCATAGTAGGTTTTTGTCCCAATTTTCACGGGGATCTGCGGACTTGGAAATACCATATTAGTGATCATACAAACTTTTTGAGTTGGGACTTGAACGACCTGCGAGCCAGCATAAGCCAGAGGCGCGAGCCACGTGATTGTGAAGATAAGAATGAGAGTGCGGATAAGATTCATAAGGCCTCCAAATATTAGTGGTGGTTGTGATTTGAGTCGTCTTTTTCCGTTTTGTGCTCGGTTTTAAACGCCGAAAGCGGGAGCTTGTAAGAAATTTCATTTCCCGGCGCATTGTCGCGAACCGCCTTCACGACGAGATCTCCTTTCAGGGGATATTTCTTTTCAGGCACACAGTGAAAGTGGTCGGAATCCATGACGGAGCAGGTAAAGGCTACCTTGTTCTTCTTATTTTTTGCGTAAATCTCTATTTTAGAATTCTTGGTCGTGGGGTTTTCGAAGTTCATGTCCAAGAGATAAACATGGGCGCTTTGATCGCTCCCCAGGATAAGTTCTGTATGAAAGGCGCCAGGCATCCGGATATGCCCGTTATGGGGGCCAGGTTTTTCTTCGCCATGGGCCAAGGCCATGATGGGGAAAAGGATCAGAAGGGCGGCTAAAAATCTCATGTTTTCTCCTGAGGATAGAGTTCTCTGTCACAGACTAGGAATGGATTTGTGGGTTTGTGACAAAAATAAATTATATTTTTTATTCCCTAAAAGGGGCTTGCTGTCAATACCCCAGGGGGGTATATACTCAGTCTGAAACGAGGTGAGTTATGAAGAGTCTCAATCAACATCCGGATCATAAAGTCCACTTGAAGCGATTGAATCGTGTGCGGGGACAACTGGATGGAGTTGAAAAGATGATTGAAGAGCGCCGTTATTGTCCTGATATTGTTTTTCAAATTCGCGCGGCCGCTAAAGCTCTGCAGGCGATGGAATCAGAAATAATGAAAACTCATATTCATGGATGTGTAAAAACAGCGGTGAAGTCTCGGGATGAGAAAGAGATCAGCAAAAAAATCGAAGAGATCATGGATCTTGTAAATAAGTAGGGAAGTTATGGAAGTGCGTGATGAAATGAAATCCACAGAGCTTCAAGTTATCGGAATGACCTGTGTGAACTGTGCGGGAAAAATTGAAAAAACCTTGAACTCGTTGCCAAATGTGCAGGCGACGGTCAACTTTGCTACCGAAAAAGCTCATGTTCAGACCTCCGGCGGGAGCTTGCATGTCGAGGAGCTTCTTAAAGTCATTCAAGGCTTGGGTTATCAGGCATTTGAAGTGAATTCCGAAGTGGACGTTCAAAAAGCGAAACAGGAGGCGGCGGCCGAGTATCAGAAAGATCTGCGTCTTTTTATTGTGTCAGCTCTCTTAACGGCTCCCTTTCTGGTAGAGATGGTTATGATGTTTGCGGGAGGACATCGCGAGTTTATGCCGCGTTGGATGCAGTTGATTTTGGCGACGCCCGTGCAGTTCTGGATTGGCTGGAGATTTTATCGAGGATCTTATTTCGCACTCAAATCCAAGAGTGCGAATATGGATGTCTTGGTCGCTTTAGGAACTTCGATGGCTTATATTTTAAGTGTCGTTGTGACGGTTTTAAATTGGCATCATCAGCATGTTTATTTTGAAGCCAGTGCCGCGATTATAACTTTGATTCTGTTGGGTAAGCTATTAGAGAGTCGAGCGAAAGGAAAAACCTCTGAAGCAGTGGAGGGGCTTTTGCGTCTGCAGCCTAAGCAGGCTTATGTGGAGCGCGATGGTCAAGGGGGCTATGTCGATATTAAAGATTTGGTCATTGGCGATATCGTTGTCGTAAAAAATGGAGAATCCATTCCTGTCGACGGCCTGGTTGTTCAGGGTGGTTCGATGGTGGATGAGTCCATGTTAACGGGAGAAAGTATGCCGGTGACAAAGACCATCAATGATCACGTTTACGCGGCGACCTTAAATCAAGAAGGAACTTTGCGTATTAAGGCGATCGGTGTCGGCAGTCGAACGCAGTTGGCGCAAATCATTAAAATCGTTACGACCGCACAAGGCTCTAAAGCGCCTATTCAACGTCTGGCGGATAAAATTTCCTCGGTGTTTGTACCCGTTGTCGTTGGAGTCAGTGTGCTGACTTTCTTTGGGACTTGGATGGTCACAGCGGATCTGACGGCGGCCTTCATTGCTTCTGTTTCAGTCTTGGTCATTGCATGTCCCTGTGCCTTGGGGCTCGCCACGCCCACTGCTGTTGTGGTGGGAATTGGAAAAGGGGCGCAGGCGGGAATTTTGTTTCGCGATGCCAAGGCCCTGGAGTTAGCAGAAAAGATAGATGTCTTGGTCTTGGATAAGACGGGAACGATCACTGAGGGAAAACCCGTGGTGACGGATGTGATGGTTCTTCCTGGACAAACTCGAGAGAATATTTTGCGATGGGCGGCCAGTCTTGAGGCCGGATCTTCTCATCCATTGGCCCACGCGATTGTTGAAGAAGCTCGGCGGGAATCTCTGAATAATTATGAGGTTCAAGATTTTAGATCGGTGCCAGGACAAGGTGTTGAGGGACGTATTGGGGATGTTTTGTATAAACTCGGTCGACCTTCGTGGGTTGCAGCCTCCTACGCTTTAAATCTTGAGGTGTTAAGTCACCTTGAATCTCAAGGAAAGACCTTGATGGTGCTTGCGAACGAAGAAAGAGTATTGGGATATCTTGCGGTGGCGGATCGCATCCGAGAAAGCTCTAAGGATGCCATCGCGCGGATCCAAAAGCGTGGCATCAAGGTGATGATGCTAACGGGGGATAACGAAGGCACGGCCAAAGAAATTTCTCGCCAGGCGGGAATTCAAGAGTTTAAACATAGTGTGAAACCCAGCGATAAGGCCAATGTGATTGTGGCTCTAAAAAGAAAAAGACAAAGGGTGGCGATGGTCGGCGACGGAATCAATGATGCTCCAGCTTTGGCGATGTCGGACGTGAGTTTTTCGATGTCTTCGGGGACGGATATTGCCATTGAATCAGCCGATGTGACGTTGATGAAAAACGATCTTCGGTCGGTGGCTCAGGCTATTGAACTTTCAGAGATCACTTTGAAAAAGATTCGTCAGAATCTGTTTTTTGCATTTATTTATAACGTTTTAGGAATTCCTTTGGCGGCCTTGGGAATGTTGAATCCGGTGATTGCGGGGGCGGCTATGGCGATGAGTTCGGTCTCCGTTGTGAGCAACTCGTTGATGTTAAAAAGAAAGAAGTTGAGTTCCGAGTAAATCAACCTTTATCTTTGGTTTTAATGTAAGCTTCTCGCAACCAAAGACGAATGTGTTTTAAGAAATAGTCTTTCATTCCGAAAAAGACGAAGTGATTGAGGACGGCCTCGCTGCCTTTGTCTTTTTCGGTGAAAGTGACGCTGCCGATGATCTCGGGAGTTTCTAGTTC